>DASYVT010000177.1 GCA_035936835.1 Candidatus Methylomirabilota bacterium
AGCAGCGCGGCCTGGGTCTGGGGCTGCCCGTCGCCTCCCATCGTCCCATAGGCGAAGCGCGGCCTGCCGCCTTCCAGGTATATCGAGGGGATTAGCGTGTGCATCGTGTGCTTGCCGGGGGCGAGCGCGTTGGCCTGCGCCGGGTCGAGTGAGAAGAACGAGCCGCGATTCTGCAGGATCACGCCCGTGTCGCCCGCGACGAGACCCGAGCCCCAGGTGAAGTAGAGCGACTGGATGAGTGAGACGGCATTGCCCTGCGCGTCGGCCGCGACGATGGCGATGGTGTCGCCGCCCTCGGTCCGGGCCGGCGCTGTCGGCATGGCGCGCTTCATATCAATGCGCGCGCGGAGGCGCCGGATCCTGTCGGGCGCGAGCAGGTCCTTCGGGTTCTTCTCCATCGAGGCCGGATCGCTTAGGTAGCGGTCGCGGTCCTCGAAGGCGAGCTTGGTCGCCTCGACCAGGAGATGGACGTAGTCCGCCTCGCCCAGCGCGCTCACGTCGAAGCCGTCGGCCAGCCCGAGGATCATGAGCGCCGACATGCCTTGGGCGGGCGGCGGAAAGCTCGCGGCCTCTCCTTTGCGGTAGGCCACGCGGAGCGGCTCCATCCAGTCGCTCGTGTGCTCCGCGAAGTCCTCGATGGCCAGCGGGCTGCCCGCCGCGGCGGCCGCGGCCACGATGCGCTTGGCGATGTCGCCACCGTAGAACGCGTCGGGCCCGCCGTCGCGCACCGCCTCGAGGGTGAGCGCGAGATCCCGCTGGACGAGCGGGCCCCGGTGGAGCGCGTCGGGCTGATAGAGCGGCCAGAGATCGCGCTTGATCTCCGCTATCGCCGTGGGGCCGAAGAGATCGGGCTCGCGCGGCGGCGGCACCCGCTGGCCGTCCGAGGCGGAGAAGCCCCCGCGCGCATACGCGATGGCGTCGGCCAGGAGGTCCCTCCACTGGAGCGTCGAGCCCATGCTCCGCGAGCTGTACTGGTGCGCCTTCCACCAGCCGTCCACCACGCCCGGCACCGTCAGCGCGGCCGGCCCGCCGCGGGCCGGGATGGCCTCACGGATCCCGCGCGCCGCGTACCACTCGATCGAGGCCGCGCGGGCCGCGCGCCCCGCGCCGCAGAGGGCGGTGAGCCGCGACGACGTCGCGTCGTAGACCAGCCAGAAGTTGTCGCCGCCCACGCCGTTCATGTGCGGGTAGACGACAGCGATGGTGGCCGCGGCGGCGATGGCGGCGTCGAGCGCATTGCCGCCCGCGCGAAGGGCCGCCACGCCCGAGGCGGAGGCCAGCGCGTGGGGCGATGCGACCATGCCACGCGGAGCGCGCGCCTCGAGCCAGCGTCCTTGGGTCATGCGGGGGGTCATGCGGGGGGTCATGCGGGAGATTCTACCGCGCCCCTCACCCCAACCCTCTTCCCAGAGGGGAGAGGGGGCCACAAACAGAAACCCTCTCCCCCCGCCGCGAGGGAGAGGGTCAGGGTGAGGGGCCCTGGTGATGGTCAGGGCACTACGAGCAGCCGCCTAAGAACACCCGGTCGTTGTGCCGCAGGTGATGCACTTGAGACACGTGCCGTTGCGCACCATGGTGAACTGGCCGCAGTCGCCGCAGGGATCGCCCTCGTAGCCCTTGAGGCGCGCCATCTCGGAGGCCGAGAGCGCCTTGGCCTTCGCCAGCGCGCCGCTG
>DASYVT010000178.1 GCA_035936835.1 Candidatus Methylomirabilota bacterium
TCTACGCGCCTGCGAACAGGTTCTTCTTGATGATGGCGTGGACGCCCCAGTTGCCGTCCACTACCTGCGTCACGCCGAAGTCCACGGCGACGGACATCAGCGAGATCGCCTCGTCCTCGCTCAAGCCCTGGGTCGTCATCAAGAAATGCCGCATCTTCCGGAACGCATCGCGCATCGCCAGGTCGATGGAAGACTTGCTGTAGATCTGGCTCTGCGCGTCGGCGCCGAGCTCCGCCAGGTAGTTGGCGTAGCTGAACCCGTGCAGGACCCACTCGTCCTGGGTCGCTAGCAGCGGATAGTTGAGCCCCGCCAGCGCGGTGCCCGCCAGCATGGCGCGCTTGTGCACGATGAGCTGGAATGTGCCGGTGAGCGAGCACTCGATAGCGGTGCCGCAGAGCTCGGAGTCGCCCTGCGAGGCGTGGGAGTCTCCCGCGGAGAGCAGCGCCCCCTTGACCGCGACCGGATAGTACATCGTGGCGCCCTTGCCGATGCGCCAGTCGTCGATGTTGCCTCCGGTGTAGCTGGGCGGAATGGAGTCCACCATGTCGGCCTCGGCGGGTGCCAGGCCGAGCACACCGAAGTGAGGTCGGATGGGCACCCGGATGTTCTTGAGCACGCCCTGGTTCTCTTGCACCGTGCGATGGTCGACCGGGACGCCGGGGTAGTCGATGGTCTTGTGGACGACGCCGAACGGGTCCGTCTGCGGCGTCCAGCGGAAGTTGTACACGGCCTTCGCCCAGTTGCGCTCGCCGCTCGCGTCGACTTCGTAGATGGTGATCACCTCGCGCGGCTTGGGATCCGTCAGGAGCTCCTTGTAGTGGAAGCCCCACCACGCGGCGGCGTTGCTCCCGAAGCTCTTGCCCTTGTACGAAGGATTGGCGCAGGGCCTCGGCTTCACGTCGATGATCCGGACCTCGAGGATGTCCCCAGGCTCCGCCTCGCGGACCGCGACCGGCCCCGTGCAGATGTGGACGCCAAGACCTTCGCCCGCGCCACGGCCGAAGAGCGTCGGGTTCATCGGGCCCGCTCCGCGGCGGTCCACGCCCTTGCGTTGCTTGTCCCAGTAGAAGACGCTCTCCGCGCCCGCGTCGCCCTCCACCATTCGCTCGGCGTCGTCGTTGGCGTGATGCGTGAGCACCTCAATCGTGACAAAGTCCCCGGAGCTGACTTCGACCTGGGGCTTGAGGAGCTTGCTGAAATATCCCCAGTGCACCGTCTTGTCGGTCGCGGGAACGTAGTAGTGGTTCTTGGTTCCCGGTACTATCCCAGGCTGCGCCTGGGCAGTCGTCACCGAGGACAGTCCGGCCGCCGCTAACGACGCCGCCGCACCTCCGGCTGCCAAGGCTCCCTTCAGGAAGCCCCGGCGCCCTTCGTCCACCTGGTTACCAGAACCGTCGCGTTTGCCGTCGCTCGGGGCACCCTCACCACTCCCGCCGTGAGTCACTCTCGCCATGGGTTCTCCCTTTTCTACGTAACGCCTGTAATGAAGAGTTGTTGGGAATTGCCACAGCGTCGTTGCTGGCCTGTGCCCTACGTTGGGCAACTCTGCGATCCTTCGTGGAGTCGCGAACTCAGGGAACAATACCAGAGCAGTCCGGGCTACTCAAGGACCCCGGCGCTCCCGTCTTCATCCCAGTTGGGCGTGGCATTCGCCTTAGCGAAACGACTTAGTCTTTTCTTGGCGCACCGTTCACATAAGGTTTCAGCGCCGCATAGATAAAACTGTTCACCGGCGTGGGGATGGCGTGGCGCCGGCCAAGCTCGACCACCTTGCCAGCAAACCAGGGCAGCTCGATCCGGTTGCCGCGGAGCAGATCATTGCCCATCGAGGTGGTGTGGTGGGGCGGCATCGAGCGCATCATCGCGAGCGTCTTGTCGACGCTGTCCGGCGGCAGCTTGACGCCCTCGGCGAGGCCGACGGCGACGGTTTCGCGCAAGGCCGCCTCGTAGAGGGTGAACAGGTCGGGATCGTCGCGCCATGTGCCGAGCGGCAGCCGGGTCAGCGCGTTGAGGTCGCTCAGCGGCACCAGCAGGGCGAACTTTTCCCAGATCGGGAGCCTGATGTCGGGGCTCAGCACGCCCTCGAACCCGGCCGCTGCGCAAAGATCGCGCAATCGCTTGCCGCGGGCGCTGCTCCTGCCGTCGAGCTCGCCAAAGGTCATCTGCTGATAGGTCCCGGTCTGGCGGATCACCCCGGGCGTGACGATCGCCCCGGTGACAAAGGCGGTGCCGCCCATCACCCGATCGCGCCCGAGGATCGGGATCAGCCGGTCGGCGGCGTCGACGCCGTTCTGCAGCGGGATCACCGCGGTCTGCGGTCCGACGATCGGACGGATCTGCTCGCCGGCGCTTTCGACATCCCAAAGCTTGACGCAGAACAGCACAAAATCGACGACGCCGATGCGCGCGATATCGTCGGTGGCCTGGGCCGGATTTATATGAGTTCCCCCGCGATCCCCTTCGATGCGCAGCCCGCGCTCGCGCATCGCCGCGAGATGCGCACCGCGCGCGACGAAGGTCACGTCGGACCCGGCCTTGGCAAGCGAGGCGCCATAGATTGCGCCGATGCCGCCGGCGCCGATGACCGCGATGCGCATGCGATTCTCCTGATTTGGGCTCGGAGGGCCGATTCCACTCGCTCCAGACTTACTCTAGGCTCAGAAAGCTCACCAGCACAGGAGACGATGATGGCCCAATCGGCAAGCTCTCCTCCGCGCGAACGCATCCGCGGCGCCGTTGAGCATAGATAACATAAAACTCGTTCTCAGTCATGGCCGGCCGAGGCTCAGGTTCTTGCCTTGGCACAGCGTGAGCGACGTGCTCGGCCAGCAGGTGGTGATCGACAACCGTACCGGCGGCAACTCGGTGGTGGCCGCCAACGCCGTGCTGCAGGCGCCGCGCGACGGCTACACGTTCCTGGTCGATGCCGCCAATCAGCTGACCAACCCGTTCCTGATCAAGGATCTGCCGTTCGACTATCCGTCGACATGGATGCCGGTCAGTCAGTTGTCGAGCTTTCCCAAGGTGATCGCGGTGCGCCACGACTTCCCTGCCCGCACCATCCAGGAATTCATCGCGCTCGCGCGCGAGCAGCCCGGGGAATTCAGCTACGGCACGCCGCCTGCCGCCGGCATGGCCCACATGGCGGGCGAAGAATTGCAGCGCCGCGCCGGGATCAAGCTCGTCCACGCGCCCTATCGCGGCGGCTTCGACGCCGCGCGCGACATCGGCTCGGGCTCGCTGGACGCGGTGCTCATCACCACATCGTCGATCCGCCTGCCGCTGCAGAACGGCAAAGCACGCATTCTGGCCGTGACCAACCCCAGGCGGACCGCTTCCTTCCCCGACGTGCCGACCCTGGTCGAAAGCGGCTTCCCGGGCTTCGACATGAACGACTGGACTGGATTGTTCGCAGCCGCAGGCACGCCGGAGCCGTCGATCGCGCGCCTGTACGAAGCGGTCGCCAAGGCCTCGAAAACCCCCGCCGTCCGTGAGCGGCTAGACCCGATCGGGGCAGAGCCGGTCGCCAGCACGCCTCAAGAATTCGGCGTCTGGCCGGCCGGCCAGCGCGCGCTGCTCGGCAAGCTGCTCGTCGAGGCCGGCATCAAACTGGGCTGGCGGGCGGCGGCTTCGCCGGCGCCGCGCTGACCGGGCCGCTGGCGAGACTGCCAAGAGTCGATTCCGGCGCGGGCGGCGCGGGAGAGCTCGGCGGCGTGGACGGCGGCGGGTTGAGGAATTGAGCGCTGGCGGGGCCCGCGACCGCAATCAGGGCCACCGTCAGAATGCTGCGTTTCATAACGAACCTCCTGCGCTCGCTTGAGCGCGCACACGAGGCGCACTCTACAGCGTGGCGTCGGCCGTCGGCGACCGGCTGGTCTCCCGGAAAGTCAGGGCCGCCAGGAACGACAGCCCGGCGGCGCCCATGACGAGGAACGCCGGACTGAGGTCGTTGTCGGTTCGGTGCACCAGCCAGGTCGCGACCAGCGGGCTGATGCCGCCGAAGATCCCGAGACAGATGTTGTAGCCCAGTGCGATCGCGGTGCAGCGGATCGCCTTGGGCACCGCTTCGACCATGATGGCAGGCTGGGGGCCAAGGAACATGCCGACGGCCACCACAAAGCCCAACTGGCCCAGCAGGATGAAATGCGTCTGCGGGTGGTGCATGAGCCAGAGAAAGGGCACCGCGCCGACAAAGCCGATCGCCGTCGCTCCGAGCAGCATCGGCTTGCGGCCGATCCGGTCGGAAAGCCATCCCGCGCCGATGATGAGCGGGACCAGCACCAGCATGCTGACCGTATTGATTTCGAGCGCGCGCGCGGGGGCGATACCGTCGGCGAATTGCAGCCAGCTGACGATGTAGACGAAGAGCAGGTAGAATCCGACGGCGTTGAAAAGAGACAGGCCGGCCAGGCGAACCAGCAGCCGGCGGTGCAGTTGCAGGGTCTCCACGAGCGGGGCGCGTGTGGCGCCTTCGGCTTTGGGCTCGTCGCTGAGATGCCGGCGCAGCAGATAGCCGGCGATGCCGACGATCAGCCCCATGAGGAACGGGATGCGCCAGCCCCAGGCTTCGAGCGACTCGACCGACATCAGCGAGGCAAGCCCAGCCCCGACGGCCGATCCGAACAGAATTCCCCCGACGGCGCCGCAACAGGCCAGCGCCCCCACGGACCCGCGGCGGCCTGGCGGTGCGTTTTCGACCATGAAGACGATCGACGTTGTGTATTCGCCGCCGACGGACAGGCCTTGCACCATGCGCAGGAATGTCAGCGCAATGGGCGCCATGACCCCGAGCGTGGCGTAGCCCGGCAGAACGCCGATCAGAAAAGTTGGAACGGCCATCGCCGTCACCGAGAAAGTGAGCGCGGCGCGACGGCCAAGCCGATCGCCGATATGGCCGACGACCGCGCCGCCCACGGGCCGCATCAGGAAGCCGACGGCGAAGATGCCGAAGGCCGCCAGGACCTGGGCGACGGGATCCTCATGCGGGAAGAACTTCTTGCCGATGGCGGCGGCGAAGTAGCCGTAGATTGCGAAATCGTACCATTCGAGCACATTGCCGATGGCGCCGGCCGCGACGACCTTGCGTGTATTGATAGGATGCATTGTGCTCTTCTCTAGTGGGTTTTGAAAACGTAATGCAGCGCCAAATTAACCAGCTCGCCCGAGATCACGACTACGAGCAGCAAAAACACTCATTTGGGCGCATTGGATGAAGCGGCCAGTCGCGCGCCGAGCATGCCCCCGGCGAGGTCATCAACGACCCGCACCTCGTGGAGCGTGGCATGTGGGTGGACGTCAAGCACGCCAAGCGCGGGAAAACGCGGGTGCCAATCTCGCCGATCCGCCAGCACGGCGGCCCGTCGGCAACGGTGGACCGCCCCGCGCCGCTGCCGGGCCAGGACACGGACCGCGTGTTGTCGGAACTGCTGGGACTGACCCCCGACGAGCTGGCGGCACTCCATGCGGCAGGCGTGATCGAGCCGGTCAAGAGCTAACGAACACACCGCCGGATCTTGCGGACGTCATCCCCTCACCTTCGGTCGGCGACCGCGGACGCCATTCCGGTGCTTGACAGCGGCCACCGCCAGGTCTAGGTTCGCCGTAAACCCCCGTAAACCCACTGAGGAGGAAAGCCATGGCGATCGCGCTGCCCCAGTCCGTCAAGAAGATCATGCAGGACAAAGCCTATGGTCACGTCATCACGCTCAACGCGAACGGCACGCCCCAGGTGACGATGGTGTGGATGGACGCCGAAGGCGACGAAGTCCTGTTCAACACCGCCGACGGGCGGCTCAAGCCGAAGAACCTGCGCCGCGACCCCCGCGTCATCATCGCTGTGCAGGACCGCAACGATCCCCAGTCCCACCTGGTGTTCCACGGCAAGGGGACGGTGACCGAGGCGGGGGCGGACGACCACATCGACAAGCTGGCCAAGCGCTTCCTGGGCGCGGACAAGTATCCCTTCCGCCGGCCCGGCGAGAAGCGCCTGATCGTACGCGTCAAGGTCGATCGCATCGGCGGCTACGGCCCCAAGATGCAACCCTGGACGTAACGCCTTCGGGGTTGCGCTGTGACACGGCAGACCCCGGGGAAGACCCTCGGACGGGGCGGGCCATGACTGAGAAGGCAATGCTGGGCGGCGCCGTCCTGGGCCTGCTGCGGAGCCGTCTGTCTTCGATTCCCGGGCGGTGATCGTGGATATCTCCTGCGCGTTCCCCCCCGTCCCCGACACGCCGGATCACATCGCCCTGGCCGAGCGCCTGGGCTATCGCCGCGCGTGGGTCTACGACACCCCCGCGCTCCAGCTGGACGTCTGGATGACGCTCGGGCGCGCGGCGGAGCGCACGCGGCGCATCGAGCTCGGCCCCGGCGTCCTGATTCCGAGCCTCCGTCACGTGCTCGTCACGGCATCGGCCGTCGCGACCCTCGTTGAGCTCGCGCCCGGTCGCGTCAACGTCGGGATCGGGTCCGGCTTCACCGGGCGCCTCGCCATGGGCCAGCGGCCGAACGCGTGGCGGCTCGTGGCGGAGTACATACGCCAGCTCAAGGCGTTGCTCGCCGGCGAGGTCGTCGAGATCGAGGGCGCGGCCACTCAGATGATCCACGGGCCGGGACAGGCGCCCTCGAGACCGATCCGCGTCCCGATCGTCATCGGCACCGGCGGACCTAGGGGCGAAGCGGTGGCCCGACAGCTCGGCGACGGCATCTTCACCGTCGTACCGGTCGCCGGGTTCGCGTGGGCCTCGCTCCTCACGTTCGGCACCGTGCTGGAGCCGGGAGAGTCGCCCGAGTCGGAGCGCGTGCTGCTTGCCGCCGGCGCCGGCGCGGGCGTGGTCTTCCACCGCGCGTTCGATCTGCCCGGGGCGCCGGGGCGTCCCGGGATGAGCGATCTGCCGGGCGGCGCCGAGTGGCTGGCGGCGATCGAGGCCATGCCACGCCGCGAACGGCATCTCCACACGCATCGTGGTCACCTCACCTATCCGAACGACATCGACCGCAAGGTGTTGACCGGCGACGTGATCCGGCGGTTCACCTTCACCGGGGAATCGCCCGCGCTGCGGGAGCGGATGCGCGAGCTGGGCGCCCGCGGCGTGACGGAGATCGCCTACCAGCCGGCGGGGCCCGACATCCCGCGCGAGCTCACGGCGTTCGCCCGAATGGCCGGCTAGTATCGCAGTATCGGGGTCAGGTCTTGCAATCACGCATCGCCGTGGCGGGCAGCGACACTCGTGGTGAGCTAGTCAACGCGGAGACCACACATGGCAAGGCTACCGTCCATCACCAGCAAGGACCAGGTCGCTCCCAAAGACCACGCGATCGTGGACGGCATCGTCCAGAGCCGTGGCGCGCTGCAGGGGCCGTTCACGATGTTCCTCCACTGCCCGGAGCTGGCCGCCCGCCTCGCGCATTTGGGCGCCTTCGTCCGCTTCGAGGGCTCGCTCGACATGCGGGTGCGCGTGCTCGCGGCGATGACCGTGGCGCGGGAGCTCGACGCGGTCTACGTGTGGGGCGCGCAGACGGGTGGCGCCCGGCGGCTCGGCGTGCCGGAGACCACCATCACGGCCATCCGCGAGAAGCACGCGCGCGGCATCCCGCCGGAGGACGCCCAGATCGTGGAGTTCACGCGCGAGCTCATCCGCAAGCATCGAGTTGACGACGCGACGTTCAAGGCGCTCCGGACACGGCTCGGCGATGACGGACTCATCCAGCTCACGGGGGCGATCGGCTACTACAGCATGCTGTCGATGACGGTGAACGCCTGCGAGCTGGAAGCCGGCAAGGGCGCCGAGGTCCTGCAATGATCGTCGACGCGCAGGTCCACATCTGGGGGAGCAGGTCAGCTGCGTGTCGTCGCTAGCGCATCCCATTGAGAACATGAGCGATGAGGGCGATTGAACGTGAGGACTGTAAACCCAGAATCAAGGCCAATGCGGATAGTGTTTGACCCCAGCCGCGGCTTGGTCTAGTTGTGAGGAGGCTTTTCACTCTCACACCCGGAGGATGGCATGGCCGGACGTCCGCTGCCGACCGAGCAGGAAGTGCGCGCCTGGATCCGCGAGCGCCGCAACTGGGGGCGCTGGGGCAAGGACGACCAGCGCGGCGCGATGAACCTCGTCACTCCGGAGAAGCGGGTCGCCGCCGCACGCCTAGTAAAGTCCGGCCGGAGCGTCTCGCTCAGCCGGCCCTTCCCGAAGGAGCCCGGGCTCAACAACGCGCTGCCGGCACAGCACTACATGAAGGTCATTCCGCGCGGCAAGGGCGCCTACGCCGGTGACTACTACGGCATCTTCTACCACGGCGTCGCCTCGACCCACATCGACGCCCTCTGCCACACCTGGGACGACGACGCGATGTGGAACGGTCGCGACCCGAAGAAGGAGATCACCTTCGACGGCGCGACGTTCGGCTCCATCGAGCACTGGTCCGACGGCATCATCACCCGCGGGGTCATGCTGGACGTTCCGCGCCATCGCGGCGTCCCGTGCGTGACCCAGGACGCGCCCGTCCACGGGTACGAGCTGGAAGATATCCTGACGGCGCGCGGGATCAAGCTCGCGCCGGGCGACGCCGTCTGCGTCTACGCCGGCCGCGACGCCTGGCAGGCGGCCAACCCGGACAAAACGTACGGGCGTCCGTACGGCGGCGGCACCCAAGAGAGGCCGGGGCTCCACGTCTCGTGCCTGCCGTTCCTGCGCGACCACGACGTCAGCATGCTCGTCTGGGACATGCTCGACCACCTGCCCATCGGCTACGACATCCCGTGGGCCGTGCACGCCTGCCTCTTCGCCTACGGCGTGGCGCTCCTGGACAACGCGCAGCTCGAGCCGCTGGCCAAGGCCTGCGTCGACGAGAAGCGTGACGAGTTCATGCTGGTGATCGCGCCGCTCATGGTCGTCGGCGGCACGGGCTCGCCGGCGAACCCCCTCGCGGTGTTCTAGGGAGACCGTCATGGCCCGCAAGCCCGCATCTGTCGCACGCAGGGGCGCCGTCCCCGAGGCGCCGGACCCGCAGCACCGCTGGGACCGGCCCATCCAGGCGCCGGGGCACATGCAGGTGGACTTCGAGGAGCGGGTGGATTTCAGGCGCCTGCACGACTACCGCCTCGCCCGCGTGCGCCGCGCGCTCGCGCGCTCGGGGCTCGGCGCGCTCCTCGTGTTCGACCAGAACAACATCCGCTACATCTCGGGCACCGTCATCGGCGAATGGGCGCGCGACAAGCTGATCCGCTACTCGCTTCTCACGGGGCCGGGCGAGCCCTGGGTCTGGGACTTCGGCTCGGCCGCGCGTCACCACCGCCTCTACGCGCCGTGGCTCCGTCCCGACCACTGCCTGGCCGGCATGGTCGGCATGCGCGGCGCGGTGCCGCCCTCGGCGGGGCTCTTCGAGCAGGCCGCGCGGGAGATCAAGGGCATCCTCAAGCGCGAGGGCGTGGCGGACATGCCGCTCGGCATCGACGTCGTCGAGCCGCCCTTCCTCTTCGCGCTCCAGAAGGAAGGCGTCGAGGTGCGCGACTGCCAGCAGGTCATGCTCGAGGCGCGCGTCATCAAGAGCGGCGACGAGCTGGTGCTGCTCAACATGGCGGCGGCCATGGGCGACGGCGTCTACCAGGACATCTTCGAGGCGCTCAAACCCGGTGTCCGCGAGAACGAGATCGTGGCGCTGGCGACCAAGCGGCTCTACGAGATGGGCTCGGACTGCGTCGAGGCGATCAACGCGATCTCGGGGGAGCGCTGCTCGCCGCACCCGCACAACTTCACGGACCGGATGCTCCGGCCGGGCGACCAGGCCTTCTTCGACATCATCCAGTCCTTCGTCGGCTACCGCACCTGCTACTACCGGACGTTCAGTGTCGGCCGCGCGACGCCGGCCCAGCACAGCGCCTACAAGCGTGCGCGCGAGTGGATGGACAGCGCGATCGAGCTGATCAAGCCCGGCGTGTCCACCGAACGCATCGCCAAGTGCTTCCCCAAGGCGCAGGAGATCGGCTTCGAGAGCGAGATGGATGCCTTCGGCCTCAACTTCTGCCACGGCCTCGGCCTGGGGCTCCACGAGCGGCCGATCATCTCGCGGCTCAACTCGATGGACCATCCCATGGAGCTCGAGGCGGGCATGGTCTTTGCCGTCGAGACCTACTGCCCGGCTTCCGACGGCGTCTCGGCCGCGCGCATCGAGGAGGAGGTGATCGTGACGCCGAAGGGCGCCCAGATCATCACGCTCTTCCCCGCCGACGAGCTGCCGATCGCCAACCGCTACTAGCGCCCCCATGAACCTCCGGATGCGTCAGATCTGCCTCGTGGCCCGTCAGCTCGCGCCCGTCGTCGAGACCTTCCGCGATGTGTTCGGCCTCGAAGTCTGTCACCGCGATCCTGGTGTGGGGAAGTACGGGCTCGAGAACGCGCTTTTCCCCGTCGGGAACGGCTTCCTCGAGGTGGTGGCGCCGGTAAAGGATGGCACGACCGCGGGGCGCTATCTCGAGCGCCGCGGCGACGGCGGCTACATGGTGATAACCCAGTGCGCGGATCTCGGTCCGCGCCGCGAGCGGTGCGACACGCTCGGTGTCCGCGTGGCCAACGAGATCCGCTATCCCGACTACCAGGAGCTTCAGCTGCACCCGCGCGACGTGGGCGCCGCGATGCTCTCGTTCAGCCGGCAGGAGGGCGGTGAGCCGGCCGACGGCCCCTGGCACCCAGCCGCGTCCCGGAGCACGTCCGCGTTCTTAGCCGCGTCTGTTCGTTCAATGACCGGCGCCGAGCTCCAGAGCGATGATCCCGAGCGGCTCGCCCGCCGGTGGAGCGAGGTGATGGAGCTTCCGCTGTCCCGCGACGGGCGCTCGCGGCCCGTCATCGCTCTCGATGACGCGAGACTGCGCTTCGTTCCAGCCACCGACAGCCGCGGCGAAGGACTCGCCGGGCTCCATCTGGACTGCGCCGACAAGGGCCGCCTACTCTCGCGCGCGCGCTCGAAGAATCTCGCGGCGGAGGGCGACATGGTCGTCGCGTGCGGGATGCGCTTCTATGTTGTCTGAGAGCGCGGCTGGGTCGTCTGAGAGCGGGGCTGGACGGCGCCGAGGGTACAGCGCCGGCCGTCGAGCGTGATCGCGGGCCCCGAGCCGTCATCGCCGAGCCAGGGCGCGATCTGCTGCATGGCCATCCTGCCGAAGCGCGCGCTGAAAGCGCCCTTGCGGATCCGGCAGAAAAGCCGCGCGCCGTCGTGCTCGAGGGTCGCCGGGTCGAGCGGCTCCCGATAGTCTCCCGCGAAATATAGCCCGACCGACCGCAGCCGTCCCTCGGCCACCCCAAGCCCCAACCGCTGCACCACGAAGGGCGTGTCGTACGGCTCGAACCAGTTCCGCTCGCCCTGGCACACGGCGAGCCAGCGTCCGTCGGGCGCGCGCTGGAGCGCGAGCAGAAAGAAGCGCAGCGTCGCCGCGTCCACGATCTCGGTGCCGTCGTGGAAGATGCGCCCCTCGCGATCGACCCGGTAGTGATACTCGCGCATGAGAGCCGCATTGTAGACCGTGCCGCCGGGCTGGACAACGCTGCGCCCGCCATGTCTACTTCCGCTGAGCATCGCGGGCCGCTGCTTCCTCCTGACCAACGACAAGGGGCACCAGATGAACGAGACCGTGGGATTCATCGGGCTGGGCACGATGGGGATGCCGATGGCGTCGAACCTCGCCAACGCCGGCGTCATGCTGGTCGTTCACGACGCCAACCCGGCCGCGGCCGCGGCCGCCGGGAAGATGGCTGGCGTCGCCGTCGCTGGAAGCGCAGCGGCCGTCGCCGCGCGGTCCGCCGTGCTGTTCACCTGCCTGCCCAACGACGATATCGTGCGCGCGGCCTACCTCGGCTCGGGTGGGATCGCGTCGGGCGGCAAGGAGGGTCTCGCCACCTGCGACTGCTCGACCGTCAGCCCCGAGGCGACGCTCGAGGTCAGCCGCGCGCTCGCGGCCAAGGGCATCACCCACATGGACACGCCCATGCTGGGCTCGCAGCCCCAGGCGGTCTCGGGCGAGATCTTTTTCATCGTGGGCGGCGACAAGGCCACGCTTTCGCTCATCGCGCCCTACCTCGAGATCATGGGCAAGATGCACATGTACGTGGGCGGCTCGGCCATGGGCAACCGCGTGAAGCTGATCCACAACGGGCTCGCCGCCGTCACGTCCGTGGCGGTCGCCGAAGCGCTAGCAGTCTGCGTCCAGTCGGGCGTGGATCCGTACACCTTCTACGACGTGGTGCGGAGCGGCGGCGGCATGGCCTTCGGCACCTACTTCGACCGCCGCGCCAAGCGCATCTTCGACGGCGAGTTCTCGCCCACCTTCATGTGCGAGCTGATGCGGAAGGACGCGGGCCTGGCGCTGGCCCTGGCCCGCGCCTCCAAGGTGCCGACGCCCATCCTGGAAGAGACCAAGCGAACGTACGACCTGGCGGTGGACGGCGGCTGGGGCAAGGAGGACTTCTCGGCCGTCACCCACGTGATCGAGAAGCGGATAGGCCGGAAGTTGTCCCGGGGTTAGGGGCGGTCTGCCGCCGCCCCTATATAGATGTAGGGGAGTTCGACCCGCCCTGGCCCCGAAAAGTTCTTGACAATCCCGATAGAGATAGGGACTATTGGCCAATGAGGCCCGTAACCCAGGTACAAAGCCACGCTGTTCAGCGTCACCACAAAGGAGACACGACATGTCACTGAGACTGGGCGACACAGCACCCGACTTCAACGCCGAGAGCTCCGAAGGCCGGGTCAGCTTCCACGAGTTTCTGGGGAACGGCTGGGGCGTGCTCTTCTCCCACCCGCGGGACTTCACGCCCGTGTGCACGACCGAGCTGGGGTACGTCGCGCGGCTCAAGCCCGAATTCGAGAAGCGTTCGGTCAAGGCCATCGGGCTGTCGATCGACCCCGTGGACTCTCACAAGGGCTGGCTCAAGGACATCCAGGAAACGCAGGGGCACGCGGTCAACTTCCCGATCATCGCCGATCCCGACAAGAAGGTGGCGAACCTCTACGGCATGATCCACCCCTCGCACGACGAGGTCTACACGGTGCGGACGGTGTTCGTCATCGATCCAAAGAAGAAGATCCGGCTGATGATCACGTATCCGCAGACGACGGGCCGCAACTTCGACGAGATCCTGCGGGTGATCGACTCGCTCCAGCTGACCGACGCCCACCGCGTCGCGACGCCGGTGAACTGGAAGCAAGGGGAAGACGTCATCATCGTCCCGGCCGTGACGGACGAGGAAGCCAAGGCGAAGTTCCCCCTGGGCTGGAAGACTCTCAAGCCCTATCTCCGCCTGACGCCACAGCCGAAGTGAGTCAGTACTACCCCGTTGCCCTCGACCTCCGGGACCGCCCCTGCCTCGTGGTGGGCGGCGGTCCCGTGGCCGAGAGCAAGGTCGAGGGGCTCCTCGATGCGGGCGCCCGCGTCACCGTCGTAAGCCCCGCGCTGACCGAGCGCCTGGCCTTGTGGGCGACGGAGGGCCGCATCGCTCACCGCCAGCGCGAGTACATTGAGTCGGATTGCGAGGGGCAGCATCTCGCCTTCTCGGCCACAGACCGCCGTGAAGTTACCGAGGCGGTGGCGGCGGACGCGAGGCGGCGGGGCGTGTGGGTGAACGCGGCCGACGATCCCGTTTACTGCGACTTCCTCCTGCCCTCGGTGCTGCGCCGCGGGCGGCTGCACGTCGCCGTCTCGACGGGCGGCGCGAGCCCGGCGCTGGCGGCCCGCGTGCGGCGCGACCTCGAATCCTACTTCACGCCCGAGTACGAGGACCTCGTCGAGCTGGCCGCCGAGGTGCGGCGCGAGCTCCGCGCCGGCGGGCGGCGAGCCGACGGGGCCCTCTGGCGCGAGGCGCTCGACGCCGATCTCAGGCGGCTTCTCGCCGAGGGGCGGCGCGGTGACGCCAAGGCAAGGCTGCTCGATCGCCTCGGGGTGACCGCGTGAGGCCGGGACGCGTCTGCCTCGTGGGCGCCGGCCCCGGCGACCCGGGGCTCCTCACCGTCCGCGCTCTCGAGCGGCTGAAAGAAGCGGACGTCGTCGTCTACGACCGCCTCGTCAACCCCGCGATCCTGGACGAGGCGCCGCCCGAGGCGCTCCGCATCTTCGCCGGCAAGCGCGTGGGTGCTCACTGCCTGCCGCAGGCCGAAATCAACGCGATCCTCATCCATCACGCTGGAGTGGGCCGCTTAGTCGTCAGGCTCAAGGGCGGTGATCCCTTCGTCTTCGGTCGAGGGGGCGAGGAAGCGCTCGCGCTGTCCAAGGCGGGCATCCCCTTCGAGGTCGTGCCGGGCATCAGCTCGGCCATCGCCGTGCCAGCCTATGCCGGCATTCCCGTCACCCACCGCGGAATCGCATCCTCGTTCGCGGTGCTGACGGGCCACGAGGATCCGTCGAAGGACGGCGGCGTCGTCGACTGGCCGAGGCTCGCGACGGCGGTGGACACCTTGGTGGTCTTGATGGCGGTCGGGAGTTTCCCGCGGATAGTCCGCGCGCTGCTCGCCAATGGCCGGCCTCCCGAGACGCCGGTCGCGCTGATCCGCTGGGGAACTACCGAAGCACAGGAGGTGCGCGTCGGGACGCTGTCCGACATCGTCGGGCGGGCCCGGGGTCTCGAGCCTCCGGTGGTCGCCGTGATCGGTGAAGTCGTCCGGCTGCGGGAGCGCCTCGACTGGGCCGTCGAAGCGGCCACTGCCGTCCACGCGCTCTAGCGCGCAGCCGAAGCCTCCATCCTGTTCAGGCGCTCGACCGCCTCGTTCAGGATCAGCGAGACGTGCAGGCGCCAGTGGTAGACGTCCTGCTGCTGCTGGAGCGGCAGCTTGCCCGAGACCGCCTGGACCTCCCCGCGCAGCGCCTCGAGCTCGTTGATGCCCTCGCGCAGCTCGTTGGGCCACCGCGCCGTCGCGAGCTTGTCCTCCACCTTGCGCAGCCGGTCGTAGTAGCGCTTGAGCCACCGCTGCTTCCGCCACTCGGCGATCATCGGCGCGATTCGGAGAAGAGGCACCCAGACGGCCACGAGCGGCAGGATGAGGAGCTTGAGCAGCAGCACCCAGCGCAGCGCGCGGTAGGGCAGGTTGCGCGACAGGAAGGACTCGCCCGACGTCAGGTAGGTGTCGGCCACCTCGTTGACCGGCACGTCGACGCCCTCGAGTGTCGGGAACTTGAGCGGCGGATCGATGAGGCTGCCCGGGCTGTGCACGGCCTGGGCGACCTTGAGCACCAGCTCGACGACCCGCGGATTGATATCCTCCCGCGCGACCAGCATGGCCGAGGGCGAGAGCAGCGTGATGTTTTCCGGCGGGATGTTGTCCCGGAGGTCGAGCAGGCCCTCGGGCAGCCGCAGCGGCGTGAGCCCGCGGAACTTCCGCGTGTAGGCAGCCTCGCGCCGGAAGCTCGTCAGCTGCAGGTCCCGGCTACGCATCAACTCCATGATGCCGGGGTCGCGATACGAGGTGACAAAAAAGGCGACGTCGAGCTTGCCGTCCATGAGCTGTCGCCGCGCCTCGACGGAGGTGAGGTTGACGATGGCCGGCGAGGTGATGTCGTACCCCTGCTCGGAGATGATGGCCTTGGCGACGGCCTCGGTGCCGCTGCCCTTGGGCCCGACCGCCACGCTGCCCTCTCGGTAGGCGAGCTTCTTGTCCTCGATTCGGATGCCGCGCCGGGCGAAGATCCAGAGCGGCTCGTAGTAGATGGCGGCGAGCCCCGACACCTTGTGCTCGGGGTCGCTCACGACCTGGTACGTACCCGACTGGGCGAAGGCGACATCCGCCTTGCCGTCGATGATCCGCCGGAAATTGTCGACCGAGCCCGCGGTGTTGACCAGCTCGACTCTCAGGCCCTGCGCGCGGAGCCGCTTCTGGTACTCGCGGCCGAAGCTGTCGTACACGCCGCCCGGCTGGCCCGTCGCCAGCACGATCTTGCTTGGCGGCGGCGTGCCGCCAAGCCAGACGGCGCTCACGCCGATCAGCACGATCGTGAGAACGATCCCCACGATCCAGGCGATCGTGCGACGGCGCGTGTCCTGCGACCAGAAGCTTCGCATAAGGGCTGCTGCAGGATAGTCAGCGCAGCGGCGCAACGCAAGCCGGGCCCCGCATTGACCAGTCCGCGGCGATCTGTCAGGATCGCCGCGATGGCAGCGTTTATGGAAGTTGAAGCCAAGTATGCGGTAACCGACCCAACCGTGTTCGCCGCCTTGCTCGAGCTCCAGGCGCTGGGCGGCTATGCGCTCCGCCCCAAGGGCGAGCGACATGTGATCGACCACTACCTGGACACGCCGCACCGTGACCTCCTGCGCGGCGGCTACGCCTGTCGGCTGCGTGAAGGCGAAGAGGAAGATCGCTGGCTGCTGACCGTCAAAGGATTGGGCAAAGCCGCGGGCGCGGTGCATCAGCGCGAAGAGCATGAAAGCGAGATCCCGCCGAACGCTCCGCCGGACGATTGGCCGGTCGGCCCTGCGCGCGAGATTGTGACTCGCCTGAGCGACGGGCAACCCCTCGCCGAGCTGTTGACCCTCCGTCAGCAACGCGCCTGCCGCGCCGTGGAACAAGGCGGTCGAGCCGTCGGCGTGTTCTCGCTCGATACCGTCGAGATCGATCTTGGCGGCCGCAAGAGGGTCAGCCGCGAGATCGAGATTGAGCTCACGGCGACCGGCACGATGGATGATCTCCGCGCCATCGGCGCCGCACTGGCGCCTTACAAGCTCAAGGCCCAATCGAAGTCCAAGTTCGAGCGGGCGCTCTCCGAGCTGGACGGCGCGCCGACGAGAGCGGCGACGAGGAAGAAGAAGGCCCCCGGGGTGCGCGTGGACGAGCCGCTGGTCGAGGCCGGCAGAAAGATCCTGCGCTTCCACTGTGAGCGCATGCTCGCGAACGAGGACGGCACACGCGAGGGCAAGGACATCGAGGCCCTCCATCACATGCGCGTCGCCACCCGCCGCCAGCGTGCGGCCTTCCGCATCATCGCGCCCTATCTCAAGCGCAGTGCCATTCGCGACTTTCAGGATGAATTGCGGGCGGCGGCAGGGTATCTGGGCGCGGTGCGCGACCTCGATGTGCTGATCGAAGCGGCGGAAGGCTATCAGTCGTCATTGGGCGCCGATGCGGCGGGGACGCTCGAACCGTTGCTCGACGAATGGCGGGGAAAGCGCAGCGCCGCCCGCGATGAGCTGGTGGCGTACCTGAGCGGCGACGACTACCAGGCGTTCAAAGAGCGTTACGAAGCATTCCTCTCCTCGACCGGGGCAGGGGTGAAAGACGCCGCCCCGGACGACCTGCCCGAGCCGCATCTGGTCCGCCACATCCTGCCCGTTGAAATCTGGAATCACTACGGCCGGGTGCGGGCCTACGAAACGGTGCTGGGGTGGGCGTCCATCGAAACGATCCATGCCCTGCGGATCGAGGCGAAGCGCCTGCGATACCTGCTGGAATCCTACAGCGAGGCGCTGGGGCCCGGTGTCGCCGAGGCCGTCGAGGATGTAGTCGGGCTCCAGAATCACACGGGCGAGCTGCATGACGTGGACGTGACGATCGGCCTGCTTCGTCATTTCCTCATGCACAGCGCGCACGCCTCGGTCAATCCGGCGGTGGCCGCCGCGGTCAAGGGATACCTGAAGGTCAACGAGGCCCGGCTCCGCGCGTTGCAGCGCGGGATCATGCGGCCGTGGCGGCGAGTAGCCGGCAAGCGTTTTCGGAGCGTGTTGGCCCGGGCGGTGGCGACCCTCTAGACGGCGGCCCTTCAGACGCCGCGCGACGAAGACGGCGCGAAGTGCTACCATGTCGCGCCATGGCCACCAACGTGATCCGTGTCGGATTCATCGGCGCTGGGGCCAATACCCGGCTCCACCACCTGCCCAAGCTTCGCGCGCAGCCCGGTGTCGAGCTGGCGGCCGTTGCCAACCGCTCGAGGGAATCCGGCGAGCGCGTCGCGAAGGAGTTCGGCATCGCCAGGGTCCACGAGGATTGGCGGGAGGTCGTGCGGGCCCCGGACCTCGACGCCATCTGCATCGGGACCTGGCCCTACATGCACTGCGAGATGACGCTGGCGGCGCTCGAGGCGGGCAAGCACGTGCTCTGCGAGGCCCGCATGGCCATGAACGCGGCCGAGGGGCGGCGCATGCTCGAGGCATCCCGCAAGGCGCCCCAGCTCGTGGCCCATCTCGTGCCCGCGCCGCACACGCTCGAGACCGACTCGACGCTGCAGTCCTTGCTCGCCGACGGCTACGTGGGCGAGGTCCTGGCGGTGGAGCTGCACGCGAGCCAGGGGCGCTTCGTCGATTCCGACGGCCCGCTGCATTGGCGCCACCAGGTGTCGCTCAGCGGTCACAACATCCTGAACATGGGCATCTGGTACGAAGCCATGATGCGCTGGCTCGGCCCGGCTCGCCGCGTGATGGCGATGACCAAGATCGCCGTCGCGCGCAGGCGTGACGGTGGCGGCGCCTGGCACGACGTCAAGGTGCCCGATCACGTCGACATCCTCGCGACCTTCAAGCGGGAGGCGGTCGCCCACATGCGATTCAGCGCCGTGACTGGGTTGGCGCCGGCCGCCGGGGTGTGGATCTTCGGGAGCGAGGGCACGCTGCATCTCGAGGCGGACGCCAAGCGCCTCTCGGGCGGGAAGCGCGGCGACAAGGAGCTGCGCGAGATCCCGATCCCCACGGTGCGGCGGGTCGGCTGGCGCGTCGAGGAGGAATTCGTCAACACGATTCGGGGTCGCGAGAAGATCACGCGCACCAACTTCGAAGACGGCGTCCGCTACATGGAGTTCACGGACGCGGTGACCCGGAGCGCCGCCGAGGGCCAGGCTGTCGACGTCGCCGAGCTGTGACCCACAGGACGGGCCGGTAGGGTCGGGGGCCATGCCGGTAGGATAGGGACCATGGAGACACCGATGCGAGTTCTTCCGCAACAGATCCGCCAGCAGCTCAGCTCGGTCCTGCGCGCCTGGGGTATGTCGGACGCCCACGCCGACACCACGGCCGAGATGATGCTCGAGACCGACCTTCGGGGCGTCGATTCGCACGGCATCTCGATGCTACCGACGTACGACCGCGAGTTCCGCAGCGGCCGGCTCAACATGCGCCCGATGTTCAAAACCGTTCGCGAGGGGCCGGCGATGGCGCTGATCGACGCCGACGCGTCGCTCGGCCATCCGGTTTCGGTGCACGCGATGAACCTCGCCGTTGACAAGTGCCGCGACACCGGCGTGGCCGTGGTGTCCGTGTTCAACTCGCATCACTTTGGCGCGGCCGGCTGCTACTCGCGGATCGCGGCCGATCGCGGCGTGATCGGCATGGTCACCGCGTCCACCCGGGGCGTGACGCTGGTGCCGACGTTCGCGGCCGAGCCCGTCATGGGAACCAATCCCCTCGCGTTCGCGGCCCCGGCCCGGCGCAATCCGCCGTTCGAGCTCGACATGGCGACCACCACCGTCGCCGCCGGCAAGGTCAAGGTGTACAAGCTGAACCATCGGCCGCTGCCGCCGGGCTGGGTGGTCGACGGGAGCGGCCAGCCCGTCACCGACTCGGAGGAGGCGTTCCGCCACGTCTTCGAGCGGCCGGAGGGCGGCATCACGCCGCTCGGCGGCGCGCGCGCGGTCGGCGGCCACAAGGGCTACGGCCTCGCGGTGATGGTGCACATCCTCGGCGGCGCGCTCTCGGGCGCCTCGTTCTCGCCGATCCGCAACCGCACGCAGGGGCCGTCGGATCCGCACAACATCGGCCACTTCTTCATGGCGATCGATCCCCGCGCCTTCCGCCCAGACGGCCTATTCGAGGAGGACCTCGACCAGGTCATCGACGTGCTCCACAACGCGAAGCCGGCCGATCCCGCCCAGCCCGTGCTCGTGGCCGGGGACCCGGAGATGGCGACACGGCGCGAGCGGCTCCAGCACGGCGTGCCGATCCCCGACGACCTGATGGAACAGCTCCGGGCGGTGGCGAAGAGCGCCGGCGTGCCCTTCGTCCTCGCGCCCTAGCGGAGGCGGTACCGATGAACGAGAACGCTTACCGGGCTCGCGCCGAGCGTGGGGAAGTCCAGATCGGGACGTGGGTGACCATGATCCGGACCCCCGCGGTGCTGACGCTGCTCCGGGCCTCGGGGCTGGACTTCGCCCGGGTCGACATGGAGCACTCGCCGTTCTCCATGGAGACGGTCGCCGACATGGCGACCCTGGCGCGCGCGCTCGACTTCCCGCTGGTGGTCCGGCCGCCCGAGGGCAACCGCGAGTGGATCACGCGGCTGCTCGACGCCGGCGTGTGGAACCTGCATGTCCCGCAGGTCGACACGCCCGAACAGGCGGCCGCGGTCGCCGCGTGCTGCCGGTACGCTCCGCTGGGCGCGCGGGGCATGTACGGCTTCGGCCCCCACACCGAGTACCGGACACTGCCGCCGGCCGAGCACATGGCCGCCGCGAATGCCCGCGCGCACGTCACGATCATGCTCGAGACCAAGGCTGCCTTCGAGCGCCTCGACGAGATCGCGTCGATCCCGGGCATCGACGCGCTGACGATCGGGCCGACCGACCTGGCCCAGGACCTGGGAGTACTCGGCACGCACGCTCAGCGGGAGGTGCTGGACGAGCACCGCCGCCGGCTCGTGGCGGCCGCGCGCAAGCACGGCAAGGCGGTGGCGATGGTGACCGACAGCGTGGAGGGTGTGCGCCAGATGATCGCGGTCGGCGCCACCATCATCAACTACGGGTCGGACGCGGGCGTGCTCCGGTCCGGCTACGCCTCAGTAGTAGAAGAGATCCGCCGCGCTCTTCCCACCGCCCGCTAGAAAACGGCAGGGCGTCGAGAAGGGTCCAGATGCGAGGCGCCGCCCGAAGGCCGCAGGCGAGGCGTAGCCCGGCTACGTTGAGCCTGGGGCTGAGGGCGGCAACGAAGCAGATGGGCCCTTATCGGCGCCCGACTACAGGTACTTGGTTGGGGCGATGATCGTGCGCCACATGTGCGCCGTCGGGCTGCCGTCGAAGCCCAACCCTTCCTTCGGCTGCCTGAAGTTCCGGCCCACGATGTCCGTGAATTCCTCGAGACGCACCTGCACGGTGGGATCGAACGAGTAGAGGTCGTTGACGCAGATCAGGCGCGACGTCATGTACCACTTGTGCTCGCGCGCTTCCCGGTGGGCCCGCTTGATATAGGGCTCGGGCTTGTAGTCCGGGCCGAACAGCTTGACGTACATGTCCGGGTAGCGGTACCCGACGGACTCGTCGGCGAAGAACCGCAGTGCCTGGTGATACCGGATGGCCCAGCTGATCTCTTCGTCCACGTAGGGCTCGAGAAGCTGGGCGGCCCAGTAGCCGTGGTCGCTGCGGATGAACCCGGCGATAGCGATGTCGTGCAGGAGGCAGGCGAGGATGATCTTTTCGCTTGCCCCGCTCTTCTGCGCGAGCCGCGCGCTCTGCATGAGGTGGTTGGCGGGCGCGAACCGGCACTTGAAGAAGTCGAGCAGGGTCGGCTTGTCGGGCATGCGGGGCAGGCGCGGGTCGGGCCCCATCATGTAAAGCTTGCCCCGGTCCGGGGGCCGCGGGACCGGCTTCGTGGGATCCTGCTCGCCGGAGGTGAAGAGCACGGACTTTACGACGACGCGATCGAGCTCCTCGCTCATCGCCCGCTCGGCCGCCTCCGCCCGCTCAAGCGTCGTCATCGCGCCGATCATCGGTCACATGGCCGCTCGCTGTCAAGTTCCGGGGCGGCCGGCTGCAGAGGCCCGCACGCAGCAGGCCTCGGCGTCCCGGGCGCCCCGCCGGCGTCGTCTCGGTGTATCTTGGTGGGACTCGCCCATGTACCTCGACCGCCGACTCTGGGCATTCACGCGCGGCGTCCGGCTGCGCATCGCGGGCACCGTGCTGCTCGGCCTCCTGGCCGTCGGGACCGGGATCGCGCGCCTTGCGCTCTTCGGATGGCTCCTCGGCCGCGTCATCGCGGGCGACTCGCTGCGCTCGTTCCTGCCGCTCATGGCGCTGGCGGCGGCCGCGGTCGTGCTCCGGGGCGCCCTCGACTACTGGCGCGCCATGGCGGCGCACCGCACCGCCGCGCGCGTGCAGACCTGGCTCCGCCAGGCCATCTACGAGCGCGTCACCGCGCTGGGCCCCGCCCACTTCACCCGCTCCCGCACCGGCGACGTCATCCTTTCGATGGTGGAAGGCGTCCAGCAGCTCGAGGTCTACTTCGGCCAATATCTCCCGCAGCTCGCCGTCGCCGCGCTGACGCCGCCGCTCATCTTCGGCTTCGTCGCCTTCGTGGACCTGCCCATCGCGCTGGTCCTGCTCGCGGCCGCGGTGGTGACGCTGATCGCGCCGTCCCTCTGGCACCGCAAGGACAGCCGGCAGAGCCTAGCGCGCCAGAAAGCCTATGCCGCCTTCGGCGCGGAGTTCCTCGACTCCGTCCAGGGGCTGGCCACGCTCAAAGCCTTCGGCCAGAGCAGCTCGCGCGGGCGCCTGCTCGAAGAGAAGGGCACTGCCCTCTTCCACACGACTATGGGATTGCTCGGGGCGAACACGTTTGCCCGCGGCATCACCGACACGGGCATGGCCGTGGGCGCGGCGGCGGCGCTGGGGCTCGGCGCCTGGCGAGTCCAGGCGGGAGAGATGAGTCTCACCGCGCTCCTGGTCATCCTGATGCTGGGCATCGAGGTGTTCCGCCCGCTCCGCGAGCTCCGCGTCGTTCTCCATCAGGGCATGCTCGGCCTCTCCGCCGCGGGCGGCATCATCGAGATCCTCGAGGCCGAGCCTCTGGTCCGCGACCGCGAGACGCCGCTCTGCGACGCGGCATCGCTCGCGCCCGCCGTGACCTTCGAGGGCGTGACGTTTTCCTATCCCGGCGGCCGCCGCGCGGCGCACCTCGGCCTCTCCTTCGAGGTCACGGCCGGCGAGCGCGTCGGGATCGTGGGGCCCAGCGGCGCGGGCAAGTCCACCATCGCCCGGCTGCTCCTCCGCTTCTATGACCCGGAGCGCGGCCGCGTCACGATCGGCGGCCGCGACCTCCGTGACCTGACGCTGGATCAGCTCCGCGGCCTCATCGCGGTGGTGAGCCAGGACACCTATCTCTTCCACGGCACCGTCGAGCAGAACCTCCGGATGGGCAAGCCCGACGCCACGCCGGAGGAGCTCCGGGCCGCCGCCCGCGCGGCCAACGCGGAGGAGTTCATCACGCGGCTGCCGCAGGGCTACGACACCGTCGTGGGCGAGCGCGGCATCCGGCTGTCCGGCGGCCAGCGCCAGCGCATCGCGATCGCGCGGGCCCTCCTGCGCGACGCGCCGATCCTCATCCTGGACGAAGCGCTCTCCGCGGTGGATGCCGAGAGCGAAGCGGTGATCCAGGAGGCGCTCGACCGACTCATGGAAGGTCGGACCACGCTGATCTTCGCGCACAGGCTCTCGAGCGTGATCGGCGCCGACCGGATCCTCGTCCTCGACGACGGGCGCGTAGTCGAGAGCGGCGGGCATGCGGAGCTGATGGGCCGGGGCGGCGCGTACCACCGGTTGATGGCCGCGCAGGCCCAGGATGGCGCCGGCCGCGCCGCGGCCCCCGCCGCGCCGGGCCTCGAGCCCGAGCCGGACGCCTTCGAGGTCGAGCCGCCGGCGTCCGCCGCTGCTGATCCTGAAACCGTGGATGCCATCGTCCGGGCCGAGGGGATGGGCTGGCCCCAGCTGATCCGCGTCCTGCTCGGCATGGTCGCCGGGTACCGCGCCCGCCTCGTGCTCACATTCCTGCTCGGCGTCGCCCGGGTCGTCGCGCTGATCGGCGTCGGTGTGCTGAGCGCGCTGATCGTCCGCGCGGTGAAGAACGGCATGCCCTTCGGCCGGCTGCTGGTCGCCCTCGCGCTGGCGGCGCCGCTGGCGGGGCTCCTGCACTGGCTCGAGTCATGGCTGGCCCACGACATGGCGTATCGCCTGCTGAACGACATGCGTCTCGACATCTTCCGGAAGCTCGACGCGCTCGCGCCCGCGTACTTCACGCGCCGGCGCACAGGCGACCTCGTCGGCGTCGCCACGCACGACGTCGAGCTGATCGAGTATTTCTTCGCCCACACCATCACGCCCGCCTTCGTCGCCGTGCTGGTGCCCTTGGGCGTTCTCGTCACGCTCGCGGCCTTCGGCTGGCCGATGGCGCTGGCGCTGCTTCCGTTCCTGGCCTGGGCCGCGCTGACGCCCGTGCTCGCCCGCTCCCGCATCGACAGGCTCGGCTCGCGGGCGCGCGAGGTGTCGGGAGACCTGACGGCCCACGCCGTGGATTCGGTGCAGGGACTGGGCGAGATCGTCGCCTTCCGGCACGTGCGCGCGAGGGGGGAGGAGTTCGGGGCCAAGGCGCTGGAGTACCTCCGGGTGCGCATGCCGTTTCTCCACGACCTGACCTTACAGACCTCTTTCCAGGAAGTGGCCACCGGGTTCGGCGGGCTCGCGGTCGTGGGCGCGGGCGCGGCGCTGGTGGCCGCCGGCCGGCTCGACAGCGCCCTCGTCCCGCTCCTCACGCTGCTCGCCCTGTCCGCGTTCGTGCCGGTCTGGGAGATCGCCCAGGTGAGCCGTCAGCTCGCCGATACCCTGGGCGCGGCGCGGCGCGTCCACGCGGTGCACGCTGAGCCTACACCCGTGACCGACGGCGTCGGCGTGCGCGTGGGAAGTGCCGTGTCGGGCGGCCCGGCCCTCGAGATGTCGCTGGTGAGCTTCACCTATCCGGGCCGCCGCCGGCGCGCCCTCAGCGAAGTATCGTTCGCGGTGCCGCGCGGGAGCACGGTGGCGCTCGTCGGGCCCTCGGGCGCGGGCAAGACCACGGTCGCCAGCCTCTTCCTCAGGTTCTGGGATCCCGACGAGGGCGCAGTCCGGCTGGACGGTCACGACCTGCGAGAGTACCGGCTCGACGACCTCCGCCACCGCATCGCTCTCGTGGCGCAGGACACCTACCTCTTCAACGACACGCTGCGGAATAATGTCTTGCTCGCGCGCCCCGAGGCGACGGAAGCCCTAGTGGCGGCGGCGGTGGAGCAGGCCGCGCTGACCGAGTTCCTGGCCGGCCTGCCCGACGGGCTCGACACCGTCGTGGGCGAGCGCGGCGCGCAGCTCTCGGGCGGCCAGCGGCAGCGCGTGGCCATCGCGCGCGCCTTCCTCAAGGACGCGCCCATCCTGATCCTCGACGAGGCGACCTCGCACTTGGACGCGGTCAGCGAGCAGGCGGTCCGCGGCGCCCTGGATCTCCTCGCTCGCAGCCGGACTACGTTGGTGATCGCACACCGGCTCTCCACGGTGCGCAACGCCGACCGGATCATCGTGCTCGAGGACGGGCGCGTGGCGGAGACCGGCAGCCATCGCGAGCTGCTGGACAAGGGCGGGCTCTACGCGCATCTCGTCTCGCGCCAGCTCGCCAGCGCCTCCGGCGCGCCCGACTGACGCGATGGCCTTTTCGGGGTCAGGTCTTGAATTCACACATTCTTGACGACCTGCGCTCCGCTCCCAGCGAACATGGGGCACCGGGCGGAGAATCCAACCCCGGGAGACTTGGGGAGGGGCCCAGGGGGGAGGGGCCAATGTCGAGGACGGTAGTCGCTCTACTGATCGGCGCGGCGGCGTGGCTCCTGGCAGCGGGATATCCGGAAGCTCCGGAGGCCGCGACGGAGGCCGAGCTCCAGTCGGCCGTCTTCCGTGCCAAGCCGGCGGTCGTCATGATCGCGGTGAAGATCGGCGCCACGGCGACGGTGCGCTGCGGCTCGGGGGCGAGCGCGACCGTCCGGCCGGGAGCGATCGGCGAGATGGGGAGCGGGTCCATCATCCACCCCGACGGCTGGATCGTCACGAACGGCCACGTCATCCAGCCCTACCAGGAGGGCGCCGACAGCTCGTTCGCGGCGGAGCTCGCCGAGAATGCGGTGGCGACGGCCTGCGCCGCCGAGCTGGACGGTCTGCCGGGTCCCGCGCGGGTGCAGCGCATCCGGGCGCTTGCCGCTACGCCCGAGAACCGTCGCGGTCTCGCCGTCGAGCGGACGCTCGAAGTGCATCTCTCCAACGGGAAGGCCTACCCGGCCGAGGTCAAGTTCTACAGCCCGCCGGCCTACGTCGTCGTCGGCGCCACCCCGGATTCATCCGGGAACCAGAAGAAGGAGCACGGCCGCGACGTGGCCATCCTCAAGATCGAGGACAAGGAGCTGCCCGTCGTCCGCATGGCCCGGCACAGCACGGACCTGCACCTGGGCCAGGCGCTGTTTGTCATCGGCTTTCCAGGCGTCGTGGTTTCTCACGAGCTGCTCAGCCGGACCACCCAATACGAGCCCTCGATCACGGTCGGCCGCGTCTCGGGCTTCAAGCGGGACATCGGCGACCAGCGCGTCATCCAGACGGACGCCGCTATCATCCAGGGCAACAGCGGCGGCCCGGTTTTCGACGACCGCGGCCAGGTCATCGGCGCGGC
Source organism: Candidatus Methylomirabilota bacterium (assembly GCA_035936835.1). Taxonomy (NCBI): domain Bacteria; phylum Methylomirabilota (SeqCode); species Candidatus Methylomirabilota bacterium. The sequence goes on from DASYVT010000178.1 coordinate 26,403, forward strand.
GACGTTCACGTCGCTCCAGGGAGAGCAGGTCGTCCAGGGCTTCAATTTCCTGATCCCCGTCGAAACGATCCAGGAGGCCGCGGCCAAGGCGGGCGTCACGCCCAAGGGCGACAGCATGTTCACGCGGCTCTGGAACCATGGTGTAGATCTCTACATCCGCGATCTCCACTACCGCGCCTACAGCAACATGAGCGCCGCGAACAAGATCCACCCGGGATTCCCCGACGTCGAGCGGGTGCGCGAGGACTGCGACATCAAGCACAAGGAGCAGGGCTACCTTCACCGCGAGGAGGTCCAGTGGGGCGTGATGGGCTTCGCGCTCCTCGGAATGGTCGCGGGCGTCTGGTTCGGCGGGCGCCGGGTGATGTCCACGGCGCGGCAAAGCCTCCGCCGCATCATCAGAGAAGAGTTGGAAGGTCGGGGCGGGCGCCCCGGGAGCTGAGCCACGGTCGATTCTTCCTCCCGGACCCGCCACGAGCTCGTCCTTGTCGGCGGCGGCCACAGCCATGTCGAAGTGCTGCGCGATTGGACGCGGCAGCCCGTGCCCGGCGCTCATCTCACCGTCGTGGTCGACCGTCCGATGGCCGTGTACTCCGGCATGGTGCCGGGCTTCGTCGCCGGCCAGTACAGCCTCGAGGACATCCAGATGGACGTGCAGGGGCTCGCGCGGAAGGCGGGCGCCCTGTGGGTCGGCGCGAGGGCGACGGGGCTCGACGTGTCGGCGCGGCGGCTTCGCATCGAGGGTGCGCCGCCGATCTCTTACGACACGGTGTCCTTCGACGTGGGCTCGACCGTGTCGGGCTGGGACCGCCCCTTCGTCAAGGAGCACGCGCTCCCGACCCGCCCCATCGGGGATTTTGTGCGGGCGGTGGATGCGCTCATCGAGCGCGCGCGAAGCCGGCAAGGATTTCGCCTCGTCGTCGTGGGAGCGGGGGCGGGTGGTGTCGAGCTGGCGTTCGCCTTCCGCGCGCGCTTCGATCGCCTGGGACTGCGCGGCACCTCAGTCCTGCTTCTCGAAGCCGGGCCGAGAGTCTTGGCGGGCTACCCGGGCTCCGCGGCGCGCCGAATCGAGGAGAATGCCCGCGCTCGCGGCATCGTGATCCGCTGCGGGTCTGCGGTGGCCGAGGCTCATGCGGATGCGCTGACGCTCGAGGACGGCACGCGGCTTCCATGCGACGCCTTCGTCTGGGTCGCGGGGGCGGCGAGCCTGCCGCTCTTCGACGGCTCAGGCCTCGAGCGGGACCCGCGCGGCTTTATCAAGGTCCGCGAGACGCTCCAGGCGGTGGGCCGCGACGAGATCTTCGCGACCGGAGACTGCGCGAGCCTCGTCACGGATCCTCGACTCGCGAAGGCGGGGGTCTATGCAGTACGCCAGGGTCCGGTGCTGGCGTATAACTTACGGGCGCGGGTGACGAGGCGAGTGTTCAAACCGTATCGCCCTCAGCGCGATTTCCTCTCGCTGCTCAACCTAGGCGATGGCCGAGCCGTGGCCTCCAAGTGGGGTCTTTCCGCCGAGGGCGCGTGGGCATGGCGGTTCAAGGACCGGATAGACCGGCGCTTCATGCAGCGCTATCGCTGAGCGCCGGCCGCCTCGCGCAGGCAGGATGAGAGGAGATCGAGAGCGGCGCGGGTGAAGGCCCACATGTTCGCTTCGCGGTCGGCGCTCCGCGTCTCGAGGGTGATCACGCGCTCGACGGGCCCTGCGATCGCGATACAAGCGTGGCCGGCGGCGTCGCCGTAGCGGTTGCCCGTGGGGCCGCTGGCACCGGTCTCGCTGAGGCCCCAAGTAGTCCCGAGGCGCTCGCGGATCGTGCGGGCGGCCAGGAGCGCGAAGGCCTCAGTGCTCGACCGCATGCCCTTGACGCTTTCGTCGGGGATAGCGAGGAGCGTGCGCCGCGCGCCCTGGGTGTAGATCACGCCCCCGCCCTGGTAGTAGGCTGAGGCGCCCGGGATGGCGAGAAGCGCGGCGGAGATCAGCCCGCCGGCCGAGGATTCGGAAACGGCCAGGGTCTGACGGGCCTGGACGAGCAGGGCTGCGGGAGCGGTTGCGAGCATTGCCAAGTTGTTCATGGCATAAGATTGCCACGGACCGATGTCATCCGGCAGACGAAAGGGACCCAGCAGGAGAATGGAAAAAATGAGCAAGCCAAATGGCGCGGTTGCCGACGCCCTCCGCTATCTCGACGCTCACATGGGCGACTTCACGCGGGAGCTCAGCGAGATGTCGAGGATCCCGAGCGTGTCGGCGAACGGCTTCCCGAAGGAGGAAGTCCGGCGATCCGCCGAGGCGACGGCCGAGGCCCTGCGCCGCGCGCGGGTGGATAATGTCCGCGTCCTCGAGATCCCGGGCGTGCATCCTTACGTGTACGGCGAATGGCTCAAGCGCCCGGGAGCGCCGACGATTCTCCTCTACGGCCACCACGACGTCCAACCGCCGGGCAGGCCGGAGAAGTGGCTCTCGCCGCCCTTCGAGCCGACGGAGCGCGGCGGGCGGCTCTACGGCCGCGGCACCGCGGATGACAAGGGCGGCGTCATGGTTCACGTGGCCGCCGCCGCCGCGTACCTCCAGGCCGCGGGCTCGCTGCCGTGCAACGTCAAGTTCATCGTTGAAGGCGAAGAAGAGATCGGTTCCGAGAACCTCGGCCGCTTCCTGACGGAGTACCGCGACCTCATGGGGGCGGACTACATCGTGCTGTCGGACACGGCGAACTTCGACACGGGCGTCCCGGCGCTGACCTACCAGCTGCGCGGTATCTGCCAGGTGGACGTCGAGGTCGCCTGCCTCAAGCAGCCGGTGCACAGCGGCGCCTGGGGCGGCCCCGTTCCCGACGCCGTCCAGATTCTCTGCCGTCTGATCGCCGATCTCACCAAGGCCGACGGCTCGCTCGATGTGCCGGGCCTCTACAAGAAGGTCGCCAAGCCGAGCGCGAAGCAGCTCGGCCGCATCCGCGCCCTGCCGTTCAACGAGACCAAGTACAAGAAGGAGGCCGGGATGCTTCCGGGAGTACGGCTCGGCGGCGAGAAGCGCTTCTCGGTCTACGAGCGCCTCTGGATTCGCCCCGCGCTCACGGTCATCGCGCTCGAAGCGCGGCCGTTCCTGGGCTCCTCCAACCAGATCATCGAGGCGGCGCGGGCGCGGCTGTCGCTGCGGACTGTCCCTAGGATAGACGCGCGCGAGGCGGGGCGGCTCCTCGCACGCAAGCTGACCAGCCGGCCGCCCCAGGGCGCGCGCGTGACCGCGCGACTGACGAGCGCGGCGCCCTGGTGGACGACGGACCCCGAGGGCCCGGCCTTCGAGGCCGCGCGCCGCGCGCTCAAGGCCGGCTTCGGCCGTGAGGCGGCGATGATCGGCTGCGGCGGCTCCATCGGCTTCGTCGGCCCGTTCGCCCGGGTGCTGGGTGGCGTGCCCTGCCTCCTCATGGGCGTGGAAGACCCCGCGACCAACGCGCACTCCGAGAACGAGAGCCTGCATCTCGGCGACTGGCTCAAGTGCATGCGCGCGGCCGTTCACCTGTACGACGAGCTTGCGCGCGTGCCGGTCGTGCGCCGCCGCCGCGGCTGAGGTAAGATGGCGCCCGCATCCGGTTCCCACCCCTGAACGCGGCCGGCCCTCAGGGCCGGCCCGGAGGACCCACCTATGGATCACAGCAAGGGTCAGATGGTCACGCTCAAGGCCGAGGACGGCTTCTCCTTTTCCGCCTACCGCGCCGCGCCGGCGGGGAAGGCCAAGGCCGGCCTCGTCGTCATCCAGGAGATCTTCGGCGTCAACCCCCACATCAAGAAGGTGTCAGACGGGTTCGCCACCGACGGTTACGTGGCGCTGGCGCCGGCCATCTTCGACCGCGCCGAGCGCGGCTTCGAGACCGGCTACCAGCCCGCCGACATCGAGCGCGGGCGCGGCATCCGCGGCAAGATCGACATCAACGACATGATCAAGGACATCCGCGCGGCCGTCGGCTCGCTCGCCGCGGAGGGCCTCAAGGTCGGCGTGGTCGGCTATTGCCTGGGCGGTACGCTCGCCTGGCTCGCCGCCACGCGCATCAAGGGCGTGGCCTGCGCCGTCAGCTACTACGGCGGCGGCGTCGCCGAGACCGCGTCGGAGAAGCCGCTCTGCCCCGTCCTCTTCCACTTCGGCGAGACCGACCAGTCCATTCCGCCGGATCATCATGCGAAGATCCGCGCCGCGCACCCCGAGCTGCCCCTGCACGTCTATGTCACGGCGGGGCACGGCTTCAACTGCGACGAGCGCGGCGCCTATCACGCGCCCAGCGCGGCCCTCGCGCGCACGCGGACGATGGAGTTCCTGGCCAAGCACCTGTAGAACGGGTTCGAGGCTCTGACCGCTCCATCGTCGCAGCGGCGGCTCGTCGTCGAGTTGGCAGCAGCCGCGCTCGCGCGCCTCTTCCTCAACACGGCGCGGCGCTTCGCCTACCCCTTTGCGCCGGCCTTGGCGCGAGGGCTCGACGTGCCGCTCACCAGCGTGACCTCGCTCGTCGCGCTCAACCAGGGGGCGGGGCTCCTGGGTCCGTTCCTGGGCCCGCTCGCCGACCGGTGGGGGCCGCGCGCGATGATGCTCGTGGGCATGGCGAGTCTCTGCTGCGGCATGATCGCTGCGGCGGCGCTGCCGCTCTACGCTACGGTGTTGGTAGCGCTCCTGCTGGCCGGAGTCGGGAAGAGCTGCTTCGACCCGGCGATCCAGGCGTACGTCGGCGCGCGCGTCCCCTGGGAGAAGCGCGGGCTCGCCGTCGGCCTCGTCGAGTTCGCCTGGGCAGGCAGCTCGCTCGTGGGCATTCCGCTGATCGGCTGGCTCATCGGCCGCTTCGGCTGGCGCTCGCCCTTCCTCCTTCTGGCCGCGCTCGCCGCCGCGAGCTTCACGCTCCTGGCACTTCTCTTGCCGCGCGTCCCGTCGGCGCGAGGGGCCGAGCCGGCCGGCATCAGCCTAAGTCAGGCGTGGCGGCTTCTCGCTCGGCGGCGCCCCGCGCTGGGAGCTCTCGGCTACAGCGTCTGCTTCACCATGGCGAATGATTCGCTCTTCGTCATCTACGGCGCCTGGCTCGAGAAGGATTTTCGGCTGCCGCTGGCGGCCTTGGGCTTGGCGACGATCGTGATCGGCGCGGCCGAGCTCCTGGCCGAGTCGCTGACGGCGTTCCTCGCCGATCGCGTAGGCCTCGTTCGCGCGTCCATGGGCGGCGTCGCGCTCACGGCGGTGGCGTATCTCCTGCTTCCGGCCGTGTCGCGGACGCTCCCGCTGGCCCTCGCGGCGCTCTTCCTGGCATTCCTCGCCTTCGAGTTCACCGTGGTGACGGCCATGGGACTCTTCACCGAAGTGCTGCCGGGCGCGCGCGGGACCATGATGGGCATGCTCTCCGCCACCTCCGGCACGGGGCGCATGCTGGGCGCTCTCATGGGCGGCTACGTCTGGCTGTGGGGCGGGCTCGCCGCCACGGGCGCGGTCGCCGCGGTGCTGTCGCTGCTCGCGCTGGGCTCGCTCGTCTGGGGGCTTCGCGGCTGGCACCCGCGCCCCGTATGATGCCCGCGTCTCGTATCATGCCCGCGTCTCGTACATGGAGATTGCTGTGACCTCAGACATCCGGGCGCCGTTCGACGTCTACCGCAACCGTGTGCGCCCCGAGTGGATAGACGACAACGGCCACATGAACATGGGCTTCTATCTGGTCGTCTTCGATCTCGCCACCGACGAGTTCTTCCGCTCGATCGGCCTCGACGAGGCGCACCGACGCGCCTCCCGCGTGACCACCTTCGCCCTCGAGGCCCACGTAACCTACCATCGCGAGGTCCGCGAGGGCGACCCGCTGCGCTTCACCACGCTGCTCCTCGGCCACGACGCCAAGCGCCTGCACTACTTCCACCAGATGTACCACGCGGAGGAGGGCTACCTCGCCGCGACCAACGAGCTGATGTCGCTCCACGTCAGCGAGGAGACGCGCCGGGGCGCGCCGATGGCGCCCGAGATCCTTGAGCGCCTGCGCTTGATCCAAACGGCTCACGACCGGCTCCCGCGCCCGCCCCAGGTGGGCCGCCGGCTTGGCCTTTCCACGCCCCCTACGACGCGCTGAGCGCCGCAGCCTCATTTGCCCCGGCGCCGGCCGCCGCGGCGTTATAATCCTCGCGTTTCCATGCGCAACCCGCTCGCGCTCCACACCTGGACCCTCGACACGACGCCGCTCGGGCGCGTGCTCGAGATCGCGCGCGAGACCGGGTGGCGGGCCGTCGAGCTCCGCCGCCTGGACTTCGCGCGAGCGGCCGAGCGGGGGCAGGCGGCCGAGGCCGTGCTCGACCTCGTGCGATCGTCCGGCCTCGCCACGGCCTGCGTCGGCGTCACGCTCGGCTGGATGTGGGCCGAGGGCGACGAGCGCGCCAAGCTGCTCCGCGCCTTCGACGAGTCGTGCCGCTGGGCCAAGGCCCTCGGCTGCCGCACCGTCATGAGCCCGGTGGACAGGGGGCGCGGCGACGCCGCGCGCGCGGTGGCGAGCATCGGCGAGGTGGGCGACATCGCCGCGCGTCACGGTGTCAGGCTCGCGCTCGAGTTCAACTCGCAGTGCGACCAGTTCAACACGCTCGCGAGCGCGCGCGAGGCGCTCGCCAAGGCCGCGCATCCCCATGTCGGGCTCCTGCTCGACGCCTATCACCTCGGCCGGAGCGGGGCGCGGCCCGAGGACCTCGACAGCGTCCCCGGCGGGGACATCGCCTACGTCCAGTTCAGCGACGTGCCGCGAAGCGGGCTCGTCCCCGGCCAGGCGCTCGACCGCTTGCCGCCGGGGCAGGGCAGCGTGCCGTTCAGGGATTTCTTCGCCGCCATCGAGCGCCGAGGGTACGCGGGCTACTGCTCGTACGAGGCGCCCAACCCCGCGGCGTGGGCCCGCGACCCCGCGGCCGTCGCGCGCGAGGCGCTCGAGGCGACGAAGGCCGCCGCGGCATGAACGGCCTCCCCGACGACCGCCGGCGGATCGTCATCGGTGCCGCGGCCGTGGTCGGCCTGGCCGGCCTCCTGTTCGGCGGCTGGGCGTGGTGGCAGGCCCGCTCCCAGGTCAGCACCGACGACGCCTACGTCGAGGGCGCGGTGGCCGTCGTCAGCGCCAAGGTCATGGGCAATGTCGTCGAGCTCCTCGTCCAGGACAACCAGCAGGTCAAGGCGGGGGACGTGCTCCTCCGCCTGGACCCGCGGGACTTCAGAGCCAAGCGCGATCAGGCGGCCGCCGCGGTCGCCGTGGCGGAGGCGGCGCTGCTGGCCCTGCGATCCGAGCTGCCGATGACGCGCGGGGTGACCGCGGCGCAGGGTGACGAAGCGCGTGGGGCGCTCGAAGGCGCGCGGGTTGCCGAAGCGGCGAGCCAGTCGGCCGTCGAGGAGGCGCAGGCTCAGCTCGAGGCCAAGCGCGCGGCGGCGTCGGCCGCCGAGGCGGACGTGGCGGGCGCGCGGGCCACCGCGGTCCAGGCCGTCCGCGAGAAGGCCCGCCAGCGCAAGCTCGTCGACCAGGGGCTGGTCGCCCAGCGGGACTATGACCAGGCCGAGGCCGCCGAGGGCACGGCGCGCGCCTCGCTCGAAGCGTTTGAGCGGCGCAAGATCCAGGTCGAGCGTGAGGCGCAGCAGGTCGAGGCCGCGCTCGCCTCCAGGCGGCTCGGGGTCCAGCAGGCGCGTCAGCGGGTGGCGGAGCTGCGCGGCACGCTGGCCAAGACCGAGAGCCAGCGCCAGCAGGTTCCGATGAAGGAAGCCGACATCGCCCGGGCGGAAGCGGCGCTGGCCCAGGCGCGGGCCGATCTGGCCTTCGCCGACCTCCAGCTTCAATACACAGAGGTTCGGGCGCTCGTGGACGGCGTCGTCTCCAAGCGCACGGTCGAGCTCGGCCACGTCGCCCAGATGGGGCAGCCGCTCCTGGCCATCGTGCCGCTGCACGAGGTCTGGGTCCTGGCCAACTTCAAGGAGACGCAGCTCGATCGTATCCGCCCGGGCATGCCCGTCGAAGTGCGCGTGGACACGTTCAGCGATCGCGTCTTCAAGGGCACCGTCGACTCGCTCGCCGCGGGCACGGGCGCGCGCTTCTCGCTCCTGCCGCCGGAGAACGCCACCGGCAACTGGGTCAAGGTGGTCCAGCGGCTGCCCGTCAAGATCAAGCTCGACCCCGGGCAGTTCGGCAACCCCCACACGCTGCGCGCAGGCATGTCCGCCGTCGTCACCGTAAAGCTCCGCTAGCTCGATGAACTCGTGGGCCAATCTCCCGGGAGCGCAGAAGTGGCTCATCACGCTGTCCGTGATGATGGTCACCATCATGCAGATCCTCGACACCAGTGTCACCAACGTGGTGCTGCCGCACATGCAGGGCTCGCTCTCGGCCGGCCTCGAGGAGGTGACCTGGGTCCTGACCTCCTACTTAGCAGCCAACGCGATCATCATTCCCGCCACGGGATGGCTCGCGGGCTACATCGGCCGCCGCCGCTTCTTCCTGCTCTGCACCACGCTCTTCACCATCAGCTCCTTCGCGTCGGGCCTGGCGCCGAACCTGACCTTCCTCATCATCGCGCGCATCTTCCAGGGCATCGGCGGCGGCCCGCTGATTCCGCTGTCGCAGGCCATCCTCTGGGAGATCTTCCCGCTCGGCCAGCGCGGGCTCGCCATGGCGGTCTGGGGTATCGGCATCATGATGGGGCCGATCTTCGGTCCGACGCTCGGCGGCTGGATCGCCGACAACTGGTCATGGCGCTGGATCTTCTACATCAACCTGCCGATCGGGCTCCTGGGCTTCTTCATGATCAGCACCTTCCTCTTCGACCCCGAGTACCTGAAGAAGCCGGGGCGCATCGACGCGCCCGGGCTCGTGCTGATGGTGGTGGGCTTCGGCTGCCTCCAGCTCGTTCTCGACCGCGGTGAGCACGAGGACTGGTTCGACTCGGACCTGATCGTCGCGCTGTCGGTCATCGCGTTCGCGGCGCTCGTCGGCTTCGTCATCCGCGAGCTGACGGCGCGGGAGCCGATCCTGGACCTGGGCGTGTTCTCGGACCGCAACTTCGCCACGGGCTCGTTCTTCGTCATGATGGTCGGGCTCGGGCTCTACTCGAGCATGCTGCTGGTGGCGCTGTACACGCAGAAGCTCCTCGCCTACGATGCCTGGAACTCGGGCGCGGTGCTGGGTCCCGGAGGCGTGGGCAACCTGATCTCGCTCATCATTGCAGGGCGTCTCGTGACCCGGATGGACCAGCGAGTTCTCGTGGCCCTCGGCTGCGTCATCAATGCCGTGAGCCTCTACATGATGTCGCATCTTACGTTGACCGTGGATTACTGGGCGCTCGTGTGGCCGCGCTTCCTCCAGGGCTTGGGGCTCGGCTTCATCTTCGTGCCGCTCGTGACACTCACGCTCGCCACGATCGGCCGCCAGAAGCTCGGCAACGCCACGGCGGCCTTCAACGTGCTGCGCAACCTGGGCGGCAGCGTCGGCGTGGCGCTCGCGACGACATTCCTCACCAGGCGGAGCCAGGGGCACCAGTCGGTGCTGGCGGCGCACGTCAACGTCTGGGACCCCGCGACGGCGGCCCGGCTCAAGGCGTGGACGGCCCACTTCGCCTCGCGCGGCGCCGACTCGTTCACCGCCGAAAAGCAGGCGACGGCCATGCTCTACCACGATGTGGTGGGGCAGGCGCAGGTGCTGGCTTACGCTGACGACTTCTGGATGCTGGCCGTCCTCTTCACCGTGCTGCCGCTCGCCATCCCGCTCATGCGCCGTGTCAGCGCCCAGCCGGTTGCCGCCTCCGAGGAGCCGACGGGGCGGGTGGAGCCCCTGCCCTCGGCGGTGGAGTGAGCCCGGGCGCGTTTGAATCTTTCCGGTAGTGGGTCAGTTTGACGGGGGCCCCTTCTTTCGTCTCCGCTGCAAGACCTGATGCGGATGCTCAGGAAGGTGTTTCTCGCAGTATTCAACAACAGGCGGTGCCACGGCCTTGCTTCCACAGCCCCCATGTAGGCAGAGCCCGGCCTCCTTTTTGGCCTCCTTCATCTCATCGCGTGAGGCCATGGTGGTCTCCTAGGCAATCAGTCAGTTTGAGATCAAGTGTGCTAGGGACGGTAGTCGCCACAATCTCCCCTTGACTGTCATTGGATGATCTCATCCGCCCGCAGCAGGAGCGAGTGCGGGATCGTCAGGCCGAGGGCTTTCGCCGCCTTCAGGTTGATGATTAGGTCGAACTTGGACGGCTGCTCGACTGGCAGATCAGCGGGTCTGGCACCCTTTAGAATCTTATCGACCTGGCCCATAGCTCGGCGTTGCATGTCCGCCAGACTGGCGCCGTAGGAGAGGAGACCACCCGCGTCTACCCAAGCTCGGAACCCGTAGACTGCCGGGAGGCGCTGCCTATTGACGAAGTCGATTGTCTGGTCTCGCACGCGCGCCGTGACCGAATCCGGATAGACGAACAATGCGTCAGGACGCTCTTTGGCGATTGTGGAAAGCGCGTGGTCGATCTCGGATGGATGTTGGATCGTCACGGGAAAGAGCGTCACCCCTAGTGACGGAGCCGCGTCCTGGCAGAATTTCAACGCCTGAGATGGCCCGGGGTCGTCAGGGTTGTAAAGAAACGCGACGCGACTAATACGGGGCACGGCTTGTTTTAGGAACTCGAGTTTCTTTGGGCTCAACTCGGACGACATACAGGTTTGCCCGGTGACGTTCCCACCGGGCCGTGCGAGGCTGTCAACGATCCATCTGTACGGATCGCAGGTCACAAGCACGATAGGAATCCGGCGGGTGGCTTGACGTGCCACCTGCCCAGGCTTGAATGCGCCTGCGACAATGACATCGACGTTCAGCCTGACAAGTTCGCCCGCTAGATCAGGCAACCGTTCGAGCCGCCCGTCGGCCCATCGCCATTCAGTCAAGAGATTACTGCCCTCCCGCCAGCCCAAATCACTAAGGGCCTGATAGGTCACGGAGTGTTGCTTCCAGTCGGGAGCAGCGGGAGGCGCATCGCCGCTCAGAAAGCCGATTCGGGCGACCTTTCCCCCCTGCTGCGCATCCGCGCCAAAAGAAGTGGTCAGGACGACGAGGAGTGCGAGAAAGGTCAACCTAGCGGCAGCCGAGACGAATCGCCCTTCAAACATTCTCTGTCCTCCTGGTTGGTAGGTCACTCTGCAAACTCCGGTGATAGCAGTACGAGAGCGACCCGCTGTAACTTGCCTACCTGCTGCGCCTCGGCGGCGAGCGGCGCGAACAGAGCGGTGAGCATGAAGAGCAAGGGGAGCCCAGCTGAACGCCGCCGCATTCCGGGCCTCCTGCAGAGCCGACTGGTGACCTGGTAGGACGTGACGGGAGTCTAGGCGGGTTGGGCGGCCGTGTCAAAGCGCACAACTTCCCGTAACTCCGTACCCAAGGGTCGTACCGCACCCGGTTCTCTGCGTAGGCTTCCCCACTGGGTAGACAGTTTGAGGGTAGACTTTCCGGGGCCGTGACGTTGGTTCACCTACTACTACTGGCTCGACGACGAGCGGGCGCCGGACTTCGCGCGCACCGTCGATATCCACCGCAAGCCCGGCTACGATCCGGTGGAGTTGTTCCTGGATCCGGCGCTGCGCGCCCCCAAGCTCAAGGTGGGCTGGATGCTGCTCAGGAAGGCGGCGGGGTTCCGGTACCTCATGGATGTGATCCCCCTCGACGCGAGCCTCGTGCGAGGCTCCCCCGGCCGGCTCCCCGAGAGCCCCGAGGCCGGGCCCGTGCTGATCTCGAGCGAGGCCGGGCTCATGACCGGGGATGTCGTGCGGGCTACCGACGTGAAGCCGCTCCTCCTGGCCCACGTGTTCGGGGCATCGCCGTAGCCCGGCTCACACCGCGCCGGCAGCGTGGAGGCGCGTGATCTCCTCCTCGCCGTAGCCGCACTCGCGCAGAATCTCCTCCGTGTGCTGGCCCGGCATGGGCGGCGGCCGTCGCACTTCCGCGCGTCCCGTCGAGAGCTCGAGCGGGAAACGGAGGAGCTTGACGGGCCCCGCCACGGGATGCTGGATCTCCTCGACGGCGTCGGCCGCCTGCACGGCGGGGTCGGCGAAGGTCTCGTCATACGTGTTGATGGGCGCCGCCCAGATGCCCTGCGGCACCAGGCGCTCGAGCCACTCCGCCGTCGTGCGCCCGCGCGTGACGGGCTCGATGAGCCGGGCGACGGCCTCGCGTGCCTCGAAGTTCCACGTGACCGCGGCGTAGGGCTCGAGCGCGGGAAGCGGGAGCGCGCGGGCCAGCGCGCCGAGCGGCGACATGGAGAGCACGATGTGCCCGTCGCGCGTCGCGTACACGCCGTAGGGCGGCGGGTGGAACGTGCTCGCGAGCCCGGTCGGGCTCCTCTCGAGGCGCGCGCCGTTCAGGTGATAGGACGCGACCTCGATCTGGAGATCGAGCGCGGCCTTGAGCATGCTGGCTTCGACCTGGAGACCCTTGCCGGTCCGCGCGCGCTCGAGGAGCGCCGCCAGCACGCCCATCGCGAGCAGCGCCGCGCCGTGCTGGTCGATGACGGCCGTGCCGACGGGCGTCGGCGGCTGGCCGGCGCGACCGGAAATGGAGGCGAGGCCGGAGAACGCTTGCATGAGAAGGTCCTGCCCGGGCCTCTCGCGGTACGGGCTCGACTCGCCGTAGCCCGAGGCCGAGGCGTAGATGAGCCTTGGGTTGACCTTCGAGACCTCGTCCCAACCGAGCCCCAGCCGCTCCATGACTCCGGGCCTGAAGTTCTGCACGAGCACGTCCGCGCTTTCGACGAGCTTCCGCGCGACGGCGAGGCCCTCGGGCTTCTTCAAGTCGAGCGTCAGGCTGCGCTGGTTCCTGTGGGCCAGGAGGAAGAAGACGCTGACGCCGTTGAGAAACAGGTTGGCGCCCGACCAATGGCGCTCCCATAGCGTTCCGCCGGGAGGCTCGATCTTGACCACGTCGGCGCCCATGTCAGCAAGGAACTGGACGCCCGACGGCCCGAGCAGGAACTGGGTGAACGAGAGGACGCGGACGCCCGAGAGAACGCTGAGCGCCGGGCGCTCGCTCACTCGACGCCCTTGAGGATGTGGGTCGCCGCGCACACCACGTCGCCGCGCTGGGTGGTGCAGGTGACGCGCGCGAAGGTCTTCCGCTGCGCCGGGTCGCGCTCGACGATCTCGTAGTCGACCGTGACCGTGTCGCCGATGAAGAGCGGGGCGGGGAAGCGGACCTTGTCGTAGCCGTAGGAGACCCACGTGCCCGCCAGCCCCTCGAGGATCTTCGTCGAGGTGTTGGACATGAGCCCGAGGGCGAGCGCGCCGTGGGCGATGCGCCGGCCGTACTTGGTCTTGCGCATGTACTCCTCGTCGACATGATTCGGCGACAGATCGCCCGTGATGCCGGCGAAGAGGTAGACGTCAGATTCCGAGATGGTCTTGCTGAAGGTGACGCGACGCCCGATCGTGAGCGCCTCGAAGCCGTCCTTGCCCGTTGCCATGGGTTGCTCCTTTCTCTTGCGCGCGAAGCGGGGCTGACTGTAGGGCCGGGCGCGGGCGGCGTCAAGCCTGCTGATGGGATAGGATGCCCCTCATGAGCCGCGTCCGAAAGCTGCCCGCGGTGTGGGCCGGCCTCTGTCTGCTCGTGGCCGCCTCCGCAGGCTGCGCGCGCGTGCCCGGCGTCGAGGTGCCGGACGTCCGGACGCCGCCCGAGGTCGTGGTCGAGATCCTGAGGCTCGCCCGCGTGGGCCCGGGCGATATGGTCTACGACCTGGGCTCGGGCGACGGGCGCATCGTGATCGCGGCGGCGCGCGATTTCGGGGCGCGCGGGGTGGGGATCGAGCTCGATCCGGATCTCGTGGCCGAATCAGCGAGGAACGCGCGGCGCGCAGGCGTCGCCGAGCGCTCGAGATTCCTGCAGCAGGACATCTTCGACGCCGACATCAGCGAGGCGACCGTGGTGACGCTGTATTTGTCCCCCGACGTCAACCTGCGATTGAAGCCCAAGCTCCTGTCCCAGCTCAAGCCCGGCTCGCGCATCGTCTCCCACGACTTCCCGATCGGTGACTGGCAGCCCGCGCGCGTCGTCAACTTCAAGGGCCCGGAGCGCACCCACGCGCTCTCGCTCTGGATCGTCCCGCCGCGTTAGGGCAGCTTCTTCGGCACGGGCTTGCCGGCGATCCAGTCGGCGATCACGCCCACCACCTCGCGCTCGCGGCCGACAAAGCCGTGGGCGGCGAGGGCCTCGCAGGGCTCGGAGCGCGGCGGATCGCCGCCCGTTACCTCGACGAAGTCCACCTTGGCGCTGCCAGAGAGGGCCGCCGGCAGCCCTGTTGCGGCGCCGAAGGGCGAGGCCCAGCATGCGTCCTGCTGGTGGTGCACGACCAGGACCGGTGCCGTGATCCGCTTGAGCGGGGCGTCGTACACGGTGACGGCGCGGCTGCGGCCGCGTCCGCCGTCGCCCAGGCTCGTGGTCAGAACGAGACCCTTCACGTTCGGATCCTTGAGTGAGGCGGCGACGGCCGCGACCGACAGCGTGCCCCGGCTCGTCCCGGCGAGGTAGATCGGCGCGGGAGCCCGCGCCTCGAGCGACTGCAGTACCGTTGTCACGTCCTCCACGTGGGTCTTGCCCATCCTGAACGCATCGTCCATCCCCTGGGGCTGGTCCGAGGGTGTGTCGATGACCGCCACGAGAAGGCCGCGCGCGGCGAAGAGCCGCGCGGTCCGCACGAGGAAGTTCTGGCCCATGAAGATGCGTCCGTCGCGCTCGCCGAAGTGGTTGGCCCCGAGGCCGCCGGGGAACATGAGCAGCGTGGCCGATGGCTCCCCGGCGGGCGCCACAAGCAGGACGCGCACGGCGACGCCCGGGCGGGTTGGGACGCTCAGGATCTTCTGGGCTGAGACGGGGTTGGGCAGCACGGCGGTCACGAAACCGACCAGGAGGGCGGCTCGGGCCCACGGGAGTCGCATGGGCCGAGTATAGGACAGCATGCGGTCGCGCCGTGATGCAGCCGCCTGATATACTGGGCACAGGGCCTGTGCTATGCTCCGCGCGGTTTTCCACATTCTCAGGAGGCGCGCACGTGACCGGGTATCTGCCCGTGATGATCTTTTTCGCGCTCATCGTGGCGTTCGCCGTGGTGTCGCTCGCCGCGGCCTCCGTCCTGAGGCCCGCGCGCCCCTACTTCTCCAAGCTCGAGAACTACGAATGCGGTTCCGAGCCCATCGGCGAGGCGTGGGTGCAGTTCCCCGTGGGCTTCTACCTGGTCGCCTTGATCTTCATCGTCTTCGACGCGCTCGCCATCTTCCTCTTCCCGTGGGCGCTCGTGCTCCGCGGACTCGGGATGGGCGGCGTCGGCGTGATGGCGCTCTTCGTGGCCATCCTCGGGCTCGGCTGGGTCTACGCGCTTCGGGAGGGTATTCTCGAATGGAAATAAAGGCTCCGACGCCGCAGATCCCGCCCGCCGTCTGGACCGAGTTCAAGGATCTTCAGGAGTGGGAGAAGCTCCACCAGACGCGGCCCGAGGGCGACAAGCACTCCGCGCTCTTCGAGACCCTGGAAGACGGCGTCTTCAACTTCCCGGGTGGCTTCATCGTGACCACGGTCGCCGACGCCTTCTTCAACTGGGCGCGCAAGTCCTCTGTCTGGCCCGTGACCTTCGGCCTCGCCTGCTGCGCCATCGAGATGATGGCGACGTTCGCCTCGCGCTTCGACGTCGAGCGCCTCGGGATGGTGCCCTTCGCCTCGCCGCGCCACTCGGACCTCATGATCGTCTCCGGCACCGTCACCATCAAGATGGCGCCGATGCTCAAGCGCATCTACGAGCAGATGCCCGATCCCAAGTGGGCCGTGTCCATGGGCTCCTGCGCCAACTCGGGCGGGCCGTTCCGCCACGGCTACCACGTGGTCAAGGGCGTGGACCGCATCATCCCGGTGGACGTCTACGTGCCGGGCTGCCCGCCGCCGCCCGACGCGCTCCTCTACGGCCTGCTCATGCTCCAGGACCAGATCTCCCACTTCCGCAAGACGGGCCAGCGCGCCACGCCCACCGAGAAGACCGACTAGTGCCGGCCCAACTAACTTCGCCATACTTCGTTCTCGGTCGGCAGCAGCCCTCAACGTACACCCACGTACGCCTCGGGCTGCTGCCTCCCTCGGGCCTCGTCTGGCTCGTCATTTGGCCCGGCACTCTGCGGGCTCGCGCGAGCCATTGGGAATACCCGTTGGAGCCGCACTAGCGTGCCGACCCCGGAGCAGGCGCGCGTGCTGGTCCAGGAGCGGTTCGGCGTCACCGCATCGGGCGAGGGCTCCCTCCTCGTCGTGGAGGCGCCGGCCGACCGGTGGCTCCCGCTCGGCGGATTCGCCCGCGAGACCCTCGGCTGCGTCTATTTCTCCTTCATGACGGCCGTGGACTGGAAGGAGCAGGGGCTCGAAGTGGTCGCGCGCGTCGAGAACCTGGACGCCAACTTCGCCGTCTTCATGAAGACGAAGCTCGGCCCCGGCGAGACGCGCTGCGCCTCGCTCCAGCCCGTCTGGCGCGGCGCCGACTGGATGGAGCGCGAGTGCTACGACATGTTCGGCATCCGCTTCGAGGGGCATCCGGATTTGCGGCGTATCCTCCTGCCCCATGACTGGGAAGGCCACCCGCTGCTCAAGTCCTACGCCGTGGACACGCCGCATCCCCCGTATCGCTAACAGGCAAGGGAGCCTTCACATGATCCATGAGCTTCGGACCTACACGCTGCAGCCGGGCACGCAGGGGCAGTACTTGAAGAACTCCGCCGAGGTCGGGCGCAAGATACGCGGCGATAAGTACGGCAAGTTCGAGGGCGGCTGGTCGACGGAGTTTGGGACGCTGAACCAGTACGTCCACCTCTGGAGCTTCGAGAGCCTCAACGAGCGGGAGCGGCTGCGCGGGGAGCTCGCGAAGAACGAAGAGTGGACCAAGGTCTACCTGCCGCCGACGCGCGGCATGCTGCTGGCCCAGGAGAACAAGATCCTGTCGAGCGTTTTGCCGCTCAAGCCGCCCGCCGAGCCCGGCCATGTCTACGAGCTGCGCTGGTACCGGGCGCACGTCGGTCGGTTGGCGGAGTGGATCGGCCTCTTCAAGGGCGTCATGCCGACGCGCGAGAAGTACTCGAAGAATGTCGGGGTCTTCCAGACCGAGGTGGGCCAGCTCAACGAGGCCGTGCACCTCTGGGCCTACAAGGACCTCAACGACCGCGCCGCCGTCAGGAGCAAGGTGCTCCAGGACCCGGAGTGGCAGGTCTTCCTCGGCAAGTCCGCCCCGTGCCTCGCCGAGATGAAGTCCATCATCCTCAACCCGGCGCCCCACTCGCCGATGAAGTAACGCCCGCGAATAATGGACATCGAAGCGCGGCAGGTTCTCGAGATGGGCTACGGCGGAGCTGAGCGCATCACCATGAACATGGGGCCTCAGCACCCGTCCTCCCACGGGGTCTTCCGCGCGATCCTCACGCTCGAGGGCGAGACCGTGATCGCGGTGGACGCCGTCATCGGCTACCTCCACCGCTGCCACGAGAAGCTCTCCGAGACGCTCACGTACACGCAGTACCCGTCCATCGCGTCCAAGACGGACTACGTCGCCGCGATGACGAGCGAGCTGGCCTACGTGCGCGCGGCGGAGATGATCGGCAAGATCGACGTGCCGAAGCGCGCGCAGTACCTGCGGGTCATCGCCGCGGAGCTCCAGCGCGTCGCCTCGCACTGCCTCTGGCTGGGCACGTGGTGCCTCGACATGGGCGGGGCGCTGGGCGGCGGCGCGACGGTGTTCCTCTACTGCATCCGCGAGCGCGAGGACGTCCTCGACCTCTTCGAGTCGCTGACGGGCGCGCGGCTCCTCTACGGGTTCCACCAGGTCGGGGGCACGCGCTACGACATCCCGGAGGGGTGGGCCCGGAAGTGCCGCGAGACGGTGGACAAGATCGACGGGCGCATTTACGAGTTCGAGGAGATGCTCGAGTCGAACGCGTTCTTCATGGCCCGGACCCAGGGCGTGGGCGTGGCGTCTCGCGAGCTGGCGCAGGAGGTCGGCATCTCCGGGCCGCTCCTCCGCGGCTCCGGCGTCAACTACGACATACGGCGGGCGGAGCCCTACTCCTCCTACGGGGACTTCGACTTCAAGGTGCCCGTCGAGACGGCGGGGGACTGCTTCGCGCGCTACCGGGTGCGGATGGTCGAGTTCCGCGAGTCCATCAAGATCGTCCGCCAGGCTCTCGACGGACTTCCTGAAGGTCCCATCTCGTCTCGCCCGGGGGTCAAGTCGGTGGGGCAGGTGCGCATCCCGAAGGGCGAGGGCTACGCGCGCGTCGAGGGCGCGCGCGGCGAGGTCGGCTGCTATCTCATCGCGGACGGATCAGCCAAGCCCTACCGGATGAAGTGGCGCGGCGCCTCGTTCTCGAACCTCTCGATCCTGCCGCACATCATCCCGGGCCACAAGGTCGCTGACGTCGTCGCCATCATGGGTTCCGTCGATCCCGTCTTCGGCGAAGTCGACCGCTAGCCCCTCATGCTCTCCGCGATCTACCCCTTCATGGTGGGCTTCATCGTGCTGAACGCCATCATCGGTATGGTGACGTACGTGACGCTCCTCGAGCGGAAGTTCGCCGCGCGCATGCAGTCGCGCATCGGCCCCTACCGCGTCGGGCCGCACGGGCTGCTCCAGCCCATCGCGGACGCGCTCAAGCTCATGATGAAAGAAGACATCGTCCCGCGGCTCGCCGACCGCCGCGTCTACAACCTCGCGCCCATCGTGTTCCTGATCCCGTGCATGCTGATCTTTGCCACGCTGCCGTTCGCCCCGGGGCTCGGCGTCGCCGACCTCAACATCGGCATCCTCTTCTTTCTCGCGGTCTCGGCCATGGAGATCGTGGGGCTGTTCATGGGCGGCTGGGGCTCCAACAACAAGTACGCGCTCCTCTCCGTGATGCGGGCGGTCAACCAGATCATCTCCTACGACCTGCCGTTCGTCTTCGCCGCGATGGTCCCGGTACTGCTGACGGGCTCGCTCAAGCTCTCCGACATCGCCGCCGCGCAACCGGACGTGCTGCACTGGTTCGTCTTCTACCCGGTGATCGGACAGTTGGCCTTCGTCGCCTACATCGTGGCGATGCTCGCGGCCGAGAACCGCGTGCCGTTCGACATCTTGGAGGCCGAGTCCGAACTCATCGCGGGCTTCCGCGTCGAGTACTCGGGGATGAAGTTCGCGCTGATCCAGCTGGGCGAGTACGCGCACGTCATCGCCACCTCCTTCCTGGGCGCGCTGCTCTTCCTGGGCGCCTGGGGCGGGCCCGGCGCGGGCGCGCTGCCGGCCCTGGGCGTGCTCTACTTCCTCCTCAAGGCGATGTTCATCTTCCTGCTGGTGACCTGGATACGCTGGAGCTTCGTCAGGATCCGGGTGGACCAGATCCTCGCCATCTCGTGGAAGCTGCTGCTGCCGGCCACGCTTGTCCTCCTCATGGCCACGGCGGTCGTCGTCGCGTGGAAGGGGCCCGTCGTTGGGTAAACGTCTTGGGGATAGGCACCTTGGGGATAAGCCCCTTGGGAACAGGCAGCTCGGCGAGAGCTTCTGGCACGACCTGGGCAACCTGCTGAGCGCCGTCAGGCGCGCGATGGGGATCACGCTCCTGAACCTCTTCCGCAAGCCCGTCACCGTGCACTATCCCGAGGTCAAGCGCGTCTACCCCGACCGCTTCCGCGGCGTGCTTGCGCTGACGTACGACAAGGAGACCGGCGAGGAGGACTGCATCGGCTGCCGGCTCTGCGAGTACATCTGCCCGCCGCAGGTGATCAAGGTCGAGATGCTCAAGGGGGAGAAGCGCAACTTCGCCAAGACCTTCACCCTCGAGCTGTACGCCTGCGAGTTCTGCGAGCTGTGCGTCCAGGTCTGCCCCACGGACGCCATCATCATGATGAAGTCCTTCGATCTGGCGACCAGCGATCGCCGCGAGATGCTGCTCGACAAGGACCGGCTCCACACGATCGGCCTCCAGTTCGAGCCCTCGTGGGCGACGGGCACCGGGCTTCGCGCCATGCAGACGCCTCCCAAGGCTCCCGCCGACGCCAAGGCGGAGGTCAAGGGCGCCACGCTGGAGGATGGCGCCGCCACGCTGGAGGGTGGTGCCGCCACGCTGGAGGATGGCGCCAAGTGACCCTCGAGGTCGTGAGCTTCTGGGGGCTGGCCGTCCTGCTCATCGGCTCCGCCCTGGCCGTGGTGCTGACCAAGAACCTCTTCCACTCGGTCCTCTACCTCGCGCTGTCGCTGACGGCGACGGCCGGCGTGTTCCTGGCGCTCGACGCGGAGTTTCTCGCGGCGGTGCAGCTCCTTCTCTACGCGGGCGGCGTCGTCACGATCGTGGTCTTCGCCATCGTGGTGACGGAGCGGCTCGTCGGCGACCGCATTACGCAGACGAGCCGGCAGATCCTGACCGGCCTGGTGCTGGCGGGCGCCTTGCTCCTGGGGATCCTGCGCTTTCTGCGCGGCGCCGACCTGCCCGTCGAGCGCCCGGTCATCGCCGTGGACGTGACGCGGGCCATCGGCCAGGTGCTGCTGACCGAGTTCGTGCTGCCCTTCGAGCTCCTGGCCGTGCTGCTGCTGGTCGGGCTCCTGGGCGCGCTGTACTTCGCGAGGCCGGAAGAATAGCATGGGTCTTGGCGCCTACCTCACGCTCGCCGCGGTGCTCTTCGCCATCGGCTTCTTTGGCGTCGTCACGCGGCGGAACACCATCGGCATCCTGCTCGGCATCGAGCTGATGCTCAACGCCGTGAACATCAACCTGGTCGCCTTCGCGCGCTTCAACGCCGACGTGGTGGGAATGGTCTTCACCGCGTTCACCATCCCGATCACGGTGGCCGAGGTGGCGCTGGGGCTGGCGATCGTCATCCTCATCTTCAGGATGAAGCGCACGGTCATCGCCGATCATCTGGATCTCCTCAGAGGGTGACCGGGCACCCATGACCGACCCGGCCTACCCCGCGCTCGCCGCCCTTCTGCTGCCGGCATGCGCCTTCGTCTTCCTCGGGTTGGTGGCGCCGCTGCGACGGCTCGGGCGCCCGGCGGCGTATCTCTCCATCGTGTTCTCGGCGGCCGCGCTCGTGGCGGCGCTCGGCGCCCTCCGGCTTGCGGGTGGCGGCGGCTATTCCGAGTGGCTGTGGAGCTGGATCCCGGCCGAGGCGGGCCCGCTCGCCACCGTCGGCGTGCTGGCCGACGGCGACTCGGCGCTCATGCTGGTGCTGGTGGCGCTGATCTCGTTCCTGGTCCAGGTCTACTCGCTCGGCTATCTCTCCGACGAGTCCATGCCCTCGCTCGGCCGCTACTACGCCTACCAGTCGCTCTTCGCGTTCTCGATGATGGGGCTCGTGCTCGCGCCCAACTTTGTCCAGCTCTTCATCTTCTGGGAGCTGGTGGGCCTCTGCTCCTACCTCTTGATCGGCTACTGGTACACCAAGCCCGAGGCGGCGCGCGCCGCCGTCAAGGCGTTCTGGATCACCAAGGCGGGTGATGTCGGCCTGCTGATCGGCATCGTGCTCCTGTGGCGGCAGACGGGCACCTTCGACTTCCTCGAGCTGCTCATGCTGGCCGACGCGGGCGTCATCCCTCTGGCCGGGCTCGGCGTCATCACCTTCTGCATCTACCTCGGCGCCGCGGGCAAGTCGGCGCAGTTCCCGTTCCACGTCTGGCTGCCGGACGCCATGGAAGGTCCCACGCCCGTCTCTGCGCTGATCCACGCCGCCACCATGGTGACGGCCGGCGTCTACCTCCTCACGCGAACGGTCTGGCTCTTCAGGCTCACCCCGGAGGTGATGGAGATCGTGGCGTGGAACGGCGCCTTCACGGCGCTCCTCGCTGCGGTGCTCGCCTGCGTCCAGACCGACATCAAGCGCGTGCTGGCCTATTCCACCGTCTCCCAGCTCGGCTACATGATGGCGGCCATTGGGGCGGGCTTCGCCTCGGCCGGGTTCCTCCATCTGCTGACCCACGGTCTCTTCAAGGCGCTGCTCTTCCTCGCCGCGGGCGCCGTCATCCACGCCGTGGGCACCAACGATATCTTCGAGTTGGGCGGGCTCTGGGGAATGGGCGGGCTCTGGCGCCGCATGCCCCAGACCGCCATCGTGTTCGTGATCGGCACGCTGTCGCTGGCCGGCGTCCCGCTCTTCGCGGGCTTCTTCTCCAAGGAGGAGATCCTGGGCGCGGTGCTCGCGGGCGGCTTCCCGGTGCCGTTCGCGATGCTGCTGCTGGGCGCCTTCCTCACGGCGTTTTACATGTTCCGCGTGGTCTTCGTCACCTTCTTTGGAGCGCCGGCGGCCTCGCATGGCGCGGACAGCCACGTCCACGACGCGCCCCCCTTCATGGCGCTGCCGCTGTGGATCCTGGCCATCATGTGCGTGGGCGTGGGCACGCTCTTCGCCGTCTGGCACCCCGAGGCCGAGTTCGAGGCGCTGGGCTGGCTCACGCTCGCCGCCATCGGCGTCGCGGCGGCAGGCATCGCGCTCGCGTACCTCGTCTACCAGCGCCGCGCGATCAGCGCCGACGGGCTCGCCTCGATGTTCGCGCCTATTCGAGCGGCGGCGCTCAGGCGCTTCTGGATCGACGACGTCTTCGTCGGGATCTACGGCTGGCTGATGCTGCCGTTCTCGAGGCTCGTGGGCTGGATCGACCGCTACTTCGTTGACGGCATCTTGAACGTCCTCTCGGCCTGGACCCTGATGGCGGGCGGCGGGCTCAGGCGCATCCAGTCGGGCCGGGCGCAGGACTACGTCTACGGCATCGCGCTGGGCGTCCTCGCCCTGATGGTCGGGATGTGGTGGCTGCAATGACCCAGTTCCCGACGCTGTCCGTCATCACGTGGGCCCCGTTCGTGGGCGCCGTCCTCATCATGTTCCTGGCGCGGCGCCGCCCGCTCCTGGTCCGCTGGATCGCCCTCGTCTCCACCGGCGTCTCCCTGGCGCTCTCGATCCGGATCTACGCGCTCTACGAGCGGGAGGCGGCGGGCTTCCAGTTCTACGAGGAGCTGCCGCTGGTGCCGCCGCTCGGCATCAACTACCAGCTGGGCGTGGACGGCATGAGCCTGCTCATGGTGCTGCTGACCAGCATCATCATCTTCGCGGGCGTCTTCGCCTCGTGGACGGTCAAGGAGCGCAGCCAGGAGTTCTACGCCCTCCTGCTGCTGCTCGTCACGGGCGTCTACGGCGTCTTCGTCTCGCTCGACCTCTTCGTCCTCTTCCTCTTCTACGAGATCGCCGTGCTGCCGATGTACCTCCTGATCGGCATCTGGGGCTCTTCGGGCGAGATCCGCCCGCAGGGCATCTTCGGATGGGCCTTCCGCCGGACGGGCGTCGGCACCAAGGAATACGCGGCGATGAAGCTGACACTGTATCTCCTCTTCGGGTCGGCCTTCATCCTGGTCGGCATCCTGGCGCTGTACGTCGCCTCGGGCTCGGTCTCCTTTTCGTTCCTCGAGATGGAGCAGATCCGGTTCGACCCGGCGCTGCAGTCCTGGGTCTTCCTCGCCTTCTACGTGGGCTTCGGGATCCTCGCGGGCATCTGGCCGCTGCACACGTGGTCGCCCGACGGCCACGCGTCCGCGCCCACCGCGGTGTCCATGCTCCACGCGGGCGTGCTCATGAAGCTCGGCGCCTATGGCGTCGTCCGCCTCGGTCTCGGGCTGCTCCCCGATGGCGCGACGCAGTGGGTGTGGCTGGTCGGCGCCATCGCGTGCGTCAACATCGTCTACGGCGCGCTCTCCTCGATGGCGCAGACGGACCTCAAGTACGTCATCGCCTACTCCTCGGTCTCCCACATGGGCGTGGTCATGCTCGGCATGGCGACGCTGACGGAAACCGGGCTCAATGGGTCCATCTTCCAAATGTTCGCCCACGGGATCATGACCGGGCTCTTCTTCGCCCTGGTCGGCCTGGTCTACGAAAAGGCGCACTCGCGCGCCATCTTCTCCATGGGCGGCTTCGGCCAGATGATGCCGGGCATCGCGACGGCCTTCACCGTCGCGGGCCTGTCGTCCATGGGCCTGCCCGCGACGGCGGGCTTCGTCGCCGAGTTCCTGACCTTTCTCGGCGCCTGGCAGTCGGCCTACTCCTGGTGGCTCTTCCCCGGCGTGCTCGGCGCCTTCCTGACCTCCGTCTACGTCCTCCGCGTCACCAAGCAGATCTTCTGGGGCCCGAAGAGCGCCGACCCCCACTTCCAGCACCTGCCTGACGCCCAGGGGCCCGAGTGGGTCGCGCTCATCATCCTGGTCGGCACGCTCGTGCTCTTCGGCGTCGCGCCGGGCATCGCCATCGGGCCCGTGGACACGGCGACCGTGCCGCTCCTGCTCCGGTTCGGAGTCCTGCCGTGAGCGGCGGCATGGCGCTCGAGGTCGGGCTCGCGATCCTGATCCTGCTGGTCTTAATCACGGGTCTCTTTTGGCCCGGAAACGACAGGCGGCGGCTCGGCGGCTTAGTGGCCATCGGGCTCGCCATCCTGCTCTGGATGGCGTTCCGCGTTGACCCGGGCGCCGTCCTCTTCGGAGGCAGCTTCGTCCAGGACGAGCTGGCGATCTTCTCGAAGCGGCTCTTCCTGCTGGCGACCTTCCTGGGCGTGCTGGCCTCGCTGTCCCTTCGCGCGCCCACCTTCGCGCGGCGGGCGACCGAGTACTACGTCGCCATGCTCGCCTCGCTGCTCGGGATGCTGGTGCTGGCCTCCGCACGCGAGCTCATCCTGCTCTTCGTCGCCTTCGAGCTGATGTCCATCCCGCTGTACGTCATCTCCGGGTTCCGCAAGCGGGAAGAGGAGGCCGTCGAGGCGGCGCTCAAGTTCTTCCTCATCGGCACCGTGTCCTCGGCCTTCATCGTCTACGGGCTGTCCTTCGTCTACGGCATCTCGAACACGACCGACATGGCGGGCGTGGCGGCGGCGCTCCAGGACGGCCACCCGCTGCTGATCCTGGGCATGGTCCTGACGCTGGGGGGCCTCGGCTTCAAGATCGCGGCCTTTCCCTTCCACATGTGGGTGCCGGACACGTACGAGGCGGCCGGCACGCCTTTCGTCGCGTGGCTGTCGGTGGCGCCCAAGGCCGCGGGCTTCGTCGTGATGTTCCGGCTCTACCTGGAAGGCGTGGGCGGGCCCGTCGTCCTCTGGGTGCCGCTCGCGGCGGGGCTGGCCGCGATCACGATCATCGCGGGCAACCTGATGGCCATTCCCCAGCAGAACATCAAGCGCCTGCTGGCCTACTCGGGCATCGCGCACATCGGCTACATGCTGGTCGGCTTCGCCGCCGTCTCGGCCTCGGGCGTGGCGATGATGCTCTTCTACCTGGTCGCCTATCTCTTCGGGAACATGGGCGCCTTCTTCGTGGTGGAGGCCGTGGCCCAGTCCGACGGCTCCGAGGCCATCTCGGCGTACAAGGGGCTGGCCCAGCGGTCACCATTGCTTGCGCTCTCGATGCTGCTCTTCCTGCTGTCCCTGGGCGGGATCCCGTTCGTCGCGGGCTTCTGGGCCAAGCTCTTCGTCTTTTGGGCCGCGATCGAGGGCTGTACCGGCTGGTGCCAAATGTATTGGCTGGTGCTGGTTGGTGCTATCCTGACGGTCGTGGCGCTCTTCTACTACCTGCTCGTGGCCAAGCGCATGTACATCGACGCCCCCGAGCGCACGCAGCCTGTGGCCGTCTCGCCCTTCCTGGCGTTCTCCATCTTCGTCTGCGCGGCGGGTGTCGTCGGCATCGGCGCGTACCCGAAGCCCCTCGTGATGGCGGCCCTGCGCGCCGCTTCGGGCCTGTTCTAGCGCATGCTGTCGCGACGTGTTTCAGCCGCCGCCGTCATGGTCGTGCTGCTGGGGGCCGCGGTCGCCCTAGCCCAGGCGCCCACGGTGACCGAGAGCCGGGGCCTGCGCATCCAGTGGACGGTCGAGCCCCAGACGCGCGACTTCAACGCCGTCTGCGGCCAGATCTTCAACGATCAGCGCACGAGCGCCAAGAACATCGGCCTGATGGTCCAGGGCGTAGACGGTGACCGCGTGACGTCCAGAAACATTCCCAACGTCGCGCGGGAGATCGTCGGCCAGTCAGGATGGCAGTTCTGCGGGACGGTGCTGAAGGCGGCGTCCTATCGCGTGATCGTCACGTCCGTGGACTGGGACACCAACGTCGGTCAGTAGCGGCCGCCGCCCCGCCCGCGTCGGATCACAGATGCGGCCCGCGGTGGTTTACAGTTCCGGATGGTCGCCCAGATCGTGCCTCGACAATCCAGTGTTTCCGGACGCTCCAGTCTCCCATGCGCTGGTGCGCCAATTGTCGGCTTCGTCTGCCGGCGAGCGCCATGGCGGCAGCGTGAGGCGGAGACGGGTAGCCAGCCGCGCAACGTAGGGCTCGTACAGAGCGCGCAGTGCGGCCAACGTGGTCTCGGCCATCGCGCCCTCCTTCAAGATCACCCCGTGCTGGGCCAGGTGGGATCGAAGAGACTGGAAGTTCTCGGGCGGTAGCCTGTCTGGATCCGGACGTTCGGGCGCGATGCCGGCGGCCTGCGCCAGATCCACGACAGCGTGGCGCGCCATGGCGAACGTGAGCTGGGCCTGGCGGGCCGGGCCGCCCTCCACACCGACGATGACGAGCGCGCTCGCGTCGAGCACGGCGGTCAGGGCGCCGAGCCAGGACTGGTGCTCGTGCTGCGAGCGGAAGTAGAGCAGCACCGGGTACGAGAGATGGCTCTCCATCAGCTCGGCCGCCCAGCGTTCCCAGTCGCGCAGCAGGGTCTCGAGCCCGGCCATGTCGCCCACGTGGCGGAGCAGGAGCTCCCCCGCGCTCGGCGGCGAGCCGGCCCGGGCGTCGAGGAGGGAGATGTTGACCTCGCGCCGCGAGAAGCCCTGGTAGAGGACGGGCAGGTACCCGATCACGAGCGCCAGAAAGCCGAAGCCCACGCCCGCCTCGATGACGGTGATCGCCCGGGCGATCGCGCCATTCGGCGTGACGTCCCCGATGCCCAGCGTGAAGAGAGTCGTGCCGCTCATGTACAGGTCGGCCCAGAATCCGGCCGTCCCCTGGGGCACGTTGAGCCGCGAGCCGAGTCCCCACTGCGTCATGGCAAAGCCCACCATGAGGGCCACGGCCCAGCAGGCCATGAGGATCAGGAAGGACAGCGGCCCGAATATGGCGAGAAAATTCTCGCGCCGCCGTCCCCGCCCGAGGAGACAGGCGAAGGCTGTCCAGGCCGGCCAGGAGACCTTGTAGAAGAGCCGCGCGGGTCGGAAGCGCCGGCTCGCGGTGCGGGGCAGGACAAGGGCTTCAAAGGCGTCCCAGACTATCGCGAGGATCACGATGATCCCCGCGATAGCCACCAGGGTCGGCATCACCGTCTGAACGCGGTGCGGATCAGGCCGCGCGCTTGAGCGCGCCTGGGACGGTCACCGGGCTCGGCCTGAAGACGAGGGCGTAGCCCGCGGGGACCCGTGACAGCACTACCGGCCACACCTCTTCGAGGATGGATTCCCAGCCGGCCGGCACGAAGATCTCGACCGTGCCCGTGCCGCGCCGAGCGCCGGCCGCGACGCGCACGGCGACCAGCGATTCGCCGCCGAGCTGATGGTTGACGGCCGCCTGGATGTCGGCCTGGAGTCCGAGCGCGCGATCCTCGAGCTTGTCGCGCCGGGCCCGCCAGAAAAGCGGCCCCAGGAACAGCAGGGATATCAGCGCCACTACGATCCACGTTGTCATGGTCATCGCCTCCACCCATTACGACGCGGCCGGCGGGGAGGGGGATTCAGGAGAGGTAGGTCTCCAGGTACTTCGTGTCGGCGAGATCCGGCAGGCCGACGGTCTCAGGCGCGCGGCCTTCGAAGGCGGCGCGCGGAGCGAGCCCCACGAGCTCGGCGCGACTGATCGTGATGCCTCGCCGCGCGGCCTGTTCCGTAACCGCATCGTAGGCACGGGCGATGCCGGTGCGTCGGTAGTCGAGGAGGTTCATCGAGACCTGGACGAGCCCGCGGCGCTCGAGCGGCAGCCCGAGCGCCTGGACGCACGCCAGGCCTCCCGACGACTCACGCACGACCCGCGCGATGGCCGTCGCGGCGCCCAGATCGGTAGAGTCGAGCCAGACGTTGTAGGCGACGAGGACGTCGCGGGCGCCCACCATGGCGCCGCCGCGCCGGGGCACGAAGACAGCGGGCCCGGCATCGGGCCAGCCGGCGGGAGTGGTGAGCCGCGCGGCCAAGCCCTCGTACTCGCCATGGCGGATCTCTCGCACCGCTTTGCGCTCGGCGCGCGTCGCCGCCGCGCCGTAGAAGTAGACGGGCAGGGTGTGTACGGCCGCAATGGCTTGGCCGACGCGGCGGGCGATCCCGACGGCGTCGGCCATGGCGAGATCGCGCAGAGGCACGAGCGGCATGACGTCGAGGGCGCCCAGCCGCGGGTGGATGCCGCGGTGCTCTCGCATGTCCACGCGCGCGAACACCGCCGCGGCCAGCGCCAGCGCCGCCTCCTCGACGACCTGCGGCGCGCCGAGGAAGGTGAAGACCGAGCGGTGGTGGTCGGGGTCGGCGTGGACATCGGCGAGCGTCACGCCGGGAACGCCCCGCACCGCGTCGGCAAGGGCCTCGACGGCGCGCAGGTCGCGGCCTTCGCTCACGTTCGGGACGCACTCGAGGAGGGGGCCTGCCACGGGGTCGTATCATACCGCGGCCGCGTCTTGCCCCGGTCGCGCGCGGCTCCTATACTACGGAGGCCATGCCGTTTCTCCCCGTGGGCAAGCTCCCGGCCGAGCTGCTCCAGCGACTTTTTGCCAAATACGTGCCGGCCGACTCGCGCGTCATCGTGGGACCGCAGGTGGGCGAGGACGCCGCCGTCCTCGACATGGGCGATCGGTATCTCGTCGCCACCACCGATCCCATCACATTCGCCACCGACGAGATGGGCTGGTACGCGCTGCACGTCAACGCCAACGACCTTGCCGTGCGCGGCGCTCAACCGCGCTGGTTCATGGCGACCGTGCTCCTGCCCGAGGGCAAGAGCCACGAGGCGCAGGTGGAACAGCTTTTCGCCGAGGTCGCGGAAGCCTGCGCCGCTGTCGGCGTCTCGCTCGTGGGCGGGCACACGGAAGTAACCGCCGGGCTCCCGCGCCCCATCGTCGTCGGCGCCATGCTGGGCGAGGTCGACAAGGACCGGCTCGTGACGACGGGCGGCGCGAAGATCGGCGACACCGTGCTGCTGACCAAGGGCGTGCCGCTCGAGGGCGCGTCGATCATCGCGCGAGAGCGCCGCGAGGAAGCGCTCCGCCGCGGCGTGCCCGCCGAGATCGTGGAACGCGCGCGCGGCTTTCTCCGCAGGCCGGGCATCAGCGTCGTGCCCGAGGCGCGCGCGGCCTGCGGCGCGGCGCGCGTGCATGCGATGCACGACCCGACGGAGGGCGGGCTCGCCACCGCCTGCTGGGAGATGGCCCAGGCGGCCGGCGTGGGGCTTCGCATAGACCGCGAGCGCGTGCCGGTCCTGCCCGAGGGGCGCCGGCTCTGCGAGGCGTTTGGCCTCGACCCGATCGGCACCATCGCATCCGGCTCGCTCCTGATGACCGTCGCGCCGGAAGACGCCGACGCCGTCACGAACGCCTGCCGCGCCGCCGGCATTGACTGCGCCGCCATCGGCCGCGTCACGCCGGCCTCGGACGGCGTCGCGCTCGTCTCCGGCGGCCACCCGCGCCCCATGCCCGCCTTCCCCCAGGACGAGATCACCCGCATCTTCGGAGCAACCTAATGCCCCAGATCGGCTACGCGCACCGCCAGGCGCCGATGGCGCGGGACGGCATGGTCGCCTCGTGCCACCCGCTCGCCTCGTTGGCGGGAGTGGAGATCCTCAAGTCAGGTGGCAACGTGGTGGACGCGGCGGTGGCCACCAATGGTGTGCTGGCAGTGACGCAACCCAACTTCTGCGGCGTGGGCGGCGACTTCTTCTGCCTCTACTACGACGCCGAGAGCCGGCGCGTCCATTTCCTGAACGGCGCGGGGCGGTCGGGCTCGCGCGCTGGCCTCGAGGAGCTCGGGCGTCGCGAGCTCGCCGCCGTCCCGATGATTGGCCCCGGCGCGGTGTCGGTGCCGGGCGCGACGCGGGCGTGGTCCATGCTTCTCGAGCGCTTCGGCACGCGCCCGCTCAAGAGCCTCTTGGTACCCGCCATCCACTACGCCGCCGACGGCTTTCCGCTGACGGACATCGTCAGCCAGGCCATCCGCGAGCGCTCCGAGCTGATCGACGATCCCGAGTGGCGCCGCATCTTCATCCCGCGCGGCGGCTTCGCCGAGCCGGGCGATATTTTTCGCCAGCCCGACCTCGCGCTCACGCTGACCGAGTTGGGGGAGAACCCCGACCTCTTCTACCGCGGCCGGGTGGGGCAGGCGATCGCGAAGCGTTTGGAGCGCGACGGCTTCCTCACGGCCGATGATCTTGCGGGGCACACGGGCGCGTGGGGCGATCCCATCAGCACGACCTATCGCGGGTACACCGTGTGGGAGACGCCGCCGCCGACACAGGGCATCGCCACGCTCCTGACCCTCAACCTCCTCGAGTGCTTCGACGTGACGGCGCACCCGATCCACTCCGTCGCGCACCTCCACCTGCTCCTCGAGATGACCAAGCTCGCCTACGCCGACCGCGACCGCTGGGTCGCCGACCCGGCCACGTCGCGCCTGCCCGTCCTCTCCCTGCTCGACAAGGCCTATGCCGCGCGCAGACGCGCCGCCTTCGACGCGGACAAGGCCCAGCGCTACGAAGCGGGCGAGGTCGACGGCGACACGACCGGCTTCGTGGTTGCCGACGGGCGCGGCAACATCCTCTCGGTGATCCAGAGCCTCTACAAAGGCTTCGGCTCCGGCGTGGTGCCGCCCGGCACCGGTGTCGTGCTCCAGAACCGCGGCGCCTACTTCAATACGAATCCCAAGCACCCGAACTGCTTCGGGCCTCGCAAGCATCCCTTCCACACGCTCATCGCCTGCATCGTGACGCGCGGGGAGCGGCCCGTGCTGGGGCTCGCCAACATGGGGGGCGACGGGCAGGCGATGTTCCACACGCAGATCCTCTCCAACGCGCTCGACTACGGCATGGAGATCCAGGAGGCGATCGAGCGGCCGCGCTTCTTCATGGGACGCATCAATCCGGGCGACGCACCCGACCTGGTGCGGCTCGAGAGCCGCGTCCCCGTCCCCGTGCGCGAAGAGCTGATGCGCCGCGGCCACAACATCCTGCCCGTGTCCGATTGGTTCACCTCGGAGGGGCACGCCCACGGCGTCGCCGTCTTAAAGGACGGCGTCCTTCGGGGCGGCGCAGACCCGCGCGGAGACGGCGCGGCTGTGGGATATTGAGGGTATGCGAGCTATCCGATTGATCGCGGTCGTTCTGGCGTTGGCGCCGGCCCTGCCGGCAGCGGCAGGCGCGGCCAGCTGGGGAGGCATCGAGCCCGGCGACACCACGCTCGAGCAGGTGCGGGAGCGCTACGGCGCGCCGTCGAAGGAGACCAAGCAGAAGGTCGAGAACTACGACACCACGACCTGGATCTACGAGGGCCTCAAGGCGCCGGGCGGCATGAACCGGATGGTGGTGGATTTCGGCCTCCTCAAGCCCGACGATTACAAGCCGAACATCGTGCGCGTCTTCGTCCTCGAGCCCAGGCCGAGCATCTTCGCCGTCCAGACAGTCATCGACGGCTGGGGGCTGCCGTCGGCGGCCGGCGATCAGGGCGGCTTTCCCACGATGCTGTATGAGGAAGGACTCCTCGTCGTCTTCGACAAGCAGACTCTCTGGGCGGAATCCATGACCTTCACGCTGCCTCAGCCCCTGCTTCAGCCTCCCACGGCTGGGCCGCCCGCTCCGGCCCCCGCTCCACCAAAGGCGACCACGGCGCCCAAGCCCGGCTCGACCTCGCCCGCCGGCCCGCGCCCGTAGCGGATGGTCGATCAGCTCCTCGCGTTCGACCCGGGTGGCCGGGGGATTGCGCGCTTCTTCGTGCCCGGCGGCGCGGCACGCGCGGCCGGCGCGCTCCGGCGCGCGAAGCGCGTGCTCCTCACCACCGGCTTCTCCCTCGGCCCGGGGCTGCCCGAGACCGACGGCCCTCCGGGCACAGCCTCGCTAGGCCGGGCGCTCCGTGCTCTCGGCGCCGAGGTGACCTACATCACCGACGCCGCATCCCTCCCACCCCTCCAGGCCGCTCTCAGCGTGCTTGGAGAGCCGACCCAGATTCTGACCTTTCACGCGGGCGGCGACGCCGCGCTCATGGCGCGACGGCTCTTGGCGGAGCACGCGCCGACCCATCTGGTCGCCATCGAGCGCCCGGGGCGCACGCGCGGCGGCGAGTACCTGAGCATGCGCGGCGAGTCCGTCGGCGAGTGGAACGGGCCGCTCGACGCGCTCTTTCTCGAAGCCCCGCGGCGGGTGGTCACGGTCGGCGTCGGCGACGGAGGCAACGAGATCGGCATGGGCGCCCTGCACGCGCGCCTGCGGGGCGCGGGAGCGCAGGTCAGGAAGGTCGCCTCGGTCGTCCCCGCGCGGCACGTGGTCGTCGCCGGCGTGTCGAACTGGGGCGCGTACGGCATCGTCGTCGAGCTCGCGAGGCTCTCGAAGCGGCCTCTGCTGCATACCGCCGAGGAAGAACGGCAAATGGTCCGCGCCTGTGTCGCGGCGGGCGCAGTGGACGGCATCACGCGCAAGCGTGCTGCGACCGTGGATGCGCTCCCTTTGGAGGCGCATGCGGGCATGGTAGAGTTGATGCGTCTGATCCAGGATTCGACACCCCACGGAGGCAAGACCCGATGACCCAGCCCGCGAAGCCGTCCAAGATCTTCGACACCTACCGCGCCATGCACCCGAAGTCCGCCGCGCTCTACGAGCGGGCGCGCGGCGTGATCGCCGGCGGCATCACCCACGACAGCCGGCACCTCAAGCCCTTCCCGGTCTATGTCGACCACGCTCTCGGATCCCGCAAGTGGGACGTGGACGGCCACGAGTACGTGGACTATTGGATGGGCCACGGCGCGCTCTTCCTCGGCCACAGCCACCCGGCCGTCGTCAAGGCCATCCAGGAGCAGGCGCCGCGCGGCACGCATTTCGGCGCGTGCCACGAGCTGGAAGTGCGCTGGGCCGAGCTGGTCTGCAAGCTCGTCCCCTCGGCCGAGATGGTGCGCTTCACCATGTCGGGCACGGAGGCGACGCATCTGGCGCTCCGCATCGCGCGCGCCTACACGGGGCATCCGAAGGTGGTGAAGTTCCACGGCCACTTCCACGGCTGGCACGACGGCGTCGTCGCCGCGGTCAACCCGCCCTTCGACGTGCCGATGTCAGCGGGCGTCCCCTCGCAGATCCTCGACCAGCTCCTGCTCTGCCCGCCCAACGACATCAAGGTGGTGGACGGATTGCTCCAGCGCGGCGACGTCGCGGCGGTGATCCTCGAGCCCGCGGGCGGGCAGTCCGGCACGACGCCCACCATCCCGGGCTACCTTCAGGAACTGCGCGCGCTGACGGAGCGCCACAACGTCGTCCTGATCTTCGACGAGGTCATCACGGGCTTCCGCTACGCGCCCGGCGGCGCCCAGCAGTACTTCGGCGTCACGCCTGACCTAACGACGCTGGCGAAGATCGTCGCCGGCGGCCTCCCCGGCGCCGTCGTCTGCGGCAAGAAGCGGCTCATGGCGACCATGGCCCACCGCGGCGATTCCGTCTGGGACCGTGCCGAGCGCGTGGCGCAGAACGGCACCTTCAACTCCAACCCCGTCTGCGCCGCCGCCGCCATCGCCACGCTCGAGCTGGTGCAGGACGGCGGACTGCACGCGCGCGCCAACAAGGTGGCCGACGAGCTGCGCTCGGGCATCGCGGACGTGATGAAGCGCGTCGGCGCGCCGGGCACCTGCTTCGGCGAGTCGTCCATCTTCCACGTGTCCTTCGAGGGGCGGCCCGGGCTCGCCGGCTTCGACAGGCCGCGGCGCGGCGACCTCTACCAGATGCTCCGCTGCGCGCTCCTCAACAACGGCGTGGACTGCTCCTCCTACCACGGCTGGCTCTCCGCCGTGCACTCGGACGAAGACGTGGCGCGGACGCTCGCGGCCTACGAGAAGGCGTTGTCAGCGATGGCCGCCGAAGGAGCTTGGAGCGGTTTCTAACCTCATTCCCCTCGCCCCCATCGAGGGAGAGGGTAGGGTGAGGCGGCCAGGGTAAAGCGCGATGCCTCTCAGCGAAGCCGACCGCCGCGCCAAGCTCCAGGAGCTTCACGACCTGGCGCAGGGCTCCGAGGAGTTCGAGGGCGGCGTCACCTTCGAGGACGACATGGAGGCCCTGGTCGTCGGCGATTGGGCCTTCTTCGCCATCGACGAGATCGGCGACCTCGCGCTGTCCTTCCACTTGGACGCCCACCCCCTCGCCGTGGCGCGCCTGACCTGCTTTCTCGTCGAGCACGACGTGCCATTGGTGCTGACCGAATCCTTCACCATCGACGAGGACGACCAGATCGTCTTCGAGTCCGACACCGGCGCCGACCTCCCCGACCGATAGCATCTCCCCTCTCCCCCACGAGGGCGAGATCCTCAATTCCCCTCTCCCCCACCGGGGGAGAGGGCAGGGTGAGGGGGCGGCTAGTCGCCCGTCTCGTGGACAGAACCCACCCCTTCTGGTATCCTCGCTACTTCGTGGTGGGCAGGTAGCTCAGTTGGTAGAGCACAGGACTGAAAATCCTGGTGTCGGCGGTTCAATCCCGTCCCTGCCCACCATTCTTTTCTAGCAGTTAGCGATCAGCGAAATTCCCTCGGAAGTTCGATTGTGCCCAAAGTGTGCCCATCTAGGGCTCACTCCAGCGCATTCCAGTGCACGTCCGCGGTCCAGGCCGTCGCGACCCCTTCCTTCCAGATCCAACCGGAGACCGCCCTACCGACCCGCTCCTGTCTTCTCCTTCGGGCCCCGGCACGACGGCCGTGCAGGAATTGGCAGCGATCCTCTCGCGGCCAGGGCCTCAGAGACCTGTGATGAATTGGCAACGAACGAACGGGACTACTTCGAGGCCCCACGGCCGCCCGTCGCTCATACCGCTCCCGCCCCAGCACGCTGTCGACCTCTTCCTCCAACACCCGCTGCAGCAGCCGCTGCACCCCGTGCCGGGCGAAGGGCTCCAAGCCCTCCCTCGTGGGGCTTGACTCCTACGCCTGCACGGTGCTCTGCTTCTCCATGGGCGATGTCTCCTTCGCCGAGCGTTCTCAGCGCCCGCGGTTCGGGTTGTGGTGAGTCGAAAGCTACACCGCCTGCACTTCGTTTACACACCCGTTGAGGGTACCTCTCACGACCACGGAAGGAGGCACTGATGCTCACGCGACGAACCTTCGTGGCCGGCAGTGGACTCGCGCTCGCCTGCCTGATCGAGCCGCGCCCGGTGCGGGCCGCGGGCGTGATCGAAATCCACATGAAGAACGACGCCTCGCGTGTCAAGGACTGGTTCGATCCAGTCGGCCTGCACATCATGCCAGGACAGACAGTGCGATGGATCCTTGACGAGGACGTGCATGCGAGCGCCGCCTTTCATCCCAAGAACGCCATGCACTCGTTGCGGATCCCCGAGGGCGCCACGCCCTGGGATTCCGGGCTCATGACCACGAAAGGACGGCACTTCGATTGGACCTTCACAGTTGAGGGCGTCTACGATTACTTCTGCTTGCCCCATGAGAACGACGGGATGGTGGGGCGCATCATCGTTGGCAAGCCGAGCGGGCCCGGCACTTTGCCCTTCGACTACTTCAAGGGGAAGCCCGGCACCGCCGGCTGGCTGCCCGTGCTAGCGGTCGCGCGCAAGATGTTCCCGAGCGTACAGCAGATCATGGCTCAGAAGGTCGTTCACTACCGCGCCTGACTCG
>DASYVT010000179.1 GCA_035936835.1 Candidatus Methylomirabilota bacterium
AGGCCCTGCTCGCGCTCGTGGGTGACGTAGTGGCTGGCGAAGACCTCGACGTCTTCCAGCATGACCTCGTCGCGGTGCAGGATCAGCTCGGTGAAGCGCTCGGGGCGCGGGTCGTCCACGGGGGCTGAGACCAGCCGGAAGTTGCGCCGGCCGCCACCGTTCGTGCGGATGTAGAAGCGGTCGCCGCCGTGGTCTACGGCGTACTCGTGGTCCTTCTCGCGCGGCATGAGCATCTGCCACACGCCCGCCGGGTCGTGCGCCGGCAGATAGCGCCACTCGCTGGAGGTGAAGGAGCCCGTGCCCAGGAAGAGATAGGCGCGGCTCCGCGAGCGCTCGACGCCGATGCGGAAAAGCGCGTCCGGCTCCTCGTGGATGAGCTCGCTGCCCATGATGCCGGGGCGATGGCACCACAGGCGATAGGGCCGCTTGGCCTCGTCCTCGGTGACGTAGAAGATGGTCGTGTCGTCGGCGGCCCAGGCCACGGAGCCCACGCGCTCGAACGTGCGCGGCAGGACCCGCCCCGTGCGCAGGTCCTTGACGTAGAGCGTGTACTCTCGGAAGCCGGTGATGTCGGTCGTGTAGGCCAGGAGATGGCCGTCGTCGCTTACCGTGGACATACCGAGGGAGAAGAAGGGATGCCCCTCAGCCAGCGCGTTGAGATCGAGCGTGATCTCCTCGGGGGCGTCGAGGCTGCCCGCCTTGCGGCAGTAGATCGGGTACTGCTTGCCCTTCTCGGTGCGCGAGTAGTAGAAGTGCCCACCGCGCCGGTAGGGCACGGAGGAGTCGTCCTCCTTGATGCGCGCCAGCATCTCCTGGTAGAGCGACTCCTGGAAGGCCGCCGTCGGCTTCGTCACCTCATCGGTATAGGCATTCTCGGCGCGGAGATAGGCCAGGACGTCCGGATTGTCCTTCTCGCGCAGCCAGAAGTAGTCATCCTGGCGGATGTCGCCATGGAGCGTGTCGATCTTGGGAATCTTCTTCGCGACGGGCGGTGTCGGCATGGACTCGTAACTTTACGCGCGCTCGGCCGCTTGTCAAGACGCCCCGCCGTGGTATACCCGTGCCACCATGCCTGAACTGCCGGATATCACCGTCTACGTCGAGGCGCTCCAGGCACGCATCGCGGGGGCGCGGCTCGAGCGCGTGAGGCTGGCCAGCCCCTTTGTCCTGCGTTCCGTCGATCCGCCGATCTCGGACACCAACGGGCGCGCCGTCATCGGGCTCCGCCGCGTCGGCAAGCGCGTCGTCATCGCGCTCGACGGCGATCTGTACCTCTCGATCCACCTGATGATCGCGGGGCGGCTTCACTGGAAACCACCGGCCGCGAAGGTGCCGGGCAAGGTCGGCCTGGCAGCGTTCGACTTCTCGACGGGGACGCTGACGCTCACCGAGGCGGGGACGAAGAAGCGCGCGGCGATTCACCTGCTGAAGGGTGAAGAGGCGCTCGCCGCGCTCGATGCCGGCGGGGTCGAGCCCCTGGCCTGCACGGCCGAAGCGTTCAGCGACGCGATCACGCGCGAGAACCACACGCTCAAGCGCGCGTTGACAGACCCGCACATCCTCTCCGGTATCGGCAACGCCTACTCGGACGAGATCCTGCACAGGGCAAAGCTCTCGCCCGTGAGGCAGACGCGGGCGCTCAGCGA
>DASYVT010000180.1 GCA_035936835.1 Candidatus Methylomirabilota bacterium
AGTTCGCATCACGCGGCCCCATGCAGCGGGCATCCAGGACCCCCTGAAAGACCCCAGCGTCGTCGAGCCGCCGGCCCCGGAGCCCTCCCTGGAGCCGAGACCGCCCAGCTCTGATCCGGCTCCTGCGGCGATTCTGCTCCCGGGACAGGGGGCGTCGTCAAGGGCCGCGTGAGCGGTTGCGAGCACGTTCGCCCAGCTATTCACGGCCCGGCCGCGGCTCGAGCATGTATAGTGTCTCCTTTCGCTGTTGCACCGTATCATCCGGCCCGGTCCGGCCAGGCCCAGCCAGGTCCCGATAGGAGCGAGAGATGACCACGGTAGAGCTGAGCCCCGAGGGCCTCAAGCAGCACATCGGGCGGCGCGCCGTCTCGACCGACGTGGTCACGCCCGGACCCGCGAACCTGCTGCGCCTGAGCTTCGGGCGCCCCGAACCCGAGCTCCGCCATGGTGACCCGCTGCCGCCCGGCTGGCTCTGCCTCTACTTCCTGCCGCAGTTCCGGCCCAACGGCCTGCGGCCCGATGGCAGCCCGCTCGACGCAGGCGTGGTCCCGCCCATGCCGCTGCCGCGGCGCATGTTTGCCGGTGAGCGACTGCGCTGGCATCGCCCGATCCATATCGGCGACGAGCTGCGGCGCGAGACCGAGCTGGCCGACCTCACGATGAAGCCGGGCGCCACCGGCGCGCTCGTATTCGCCTCCGTGCTCAACCGCGTCTATGGCCGCGACGGGCTCGCTCTCGAGGAGGAGCGGCGCACCGTCTTCCGCGAGAAGGTCCGGGCCGGCGAGCGGAACCAGGCTCCCCGGCGCGAGGACGCTCCCGCCGACGTCCCGTGGCGGCGGCGCATCACCCCGGATCCGGTCCTCCTCTTCCGCTTCTCGGCCCTCACCTTCAACAGCCATCGGATCCACTACGATCGTCCCTGGGCCATGGAGGTCGAGGGATACCCGGGGCTGGTCGTGCATGGACCGCTCACCTCCACGCTGCTCATCGACTTCGCGCGTGATCACAACCCCGGGCGCGCGGTCCAGAGCTACACGACGCAGGCGCGCGCCCCCCTCTTCGACAACGCGCCGTTCGAGCTGCGGGGCCGGCCCGGCGCGGACGGTCGCGGCGCCCAGCTCTGGGCCGTGACCCCGGAGGGTACCGTCGCCATGAGCGCGCAGGTGGAGTTCGCGTAGTGGCAAGCTCTATGCCCATTGACATCGCCCTGACTGGTCTCGCGATGCCCCTCGCCGAGTTTCCCGGGCTTGCCCGCGAAGCCGAGGCGCGAGGTTATCGTACCGCGTGGGTGGGCGAGGCCTCCGGCCTGGAGGCGATCGCGCTCTCCACCCTGATCGCCACCCACACGCGGACTCTCAAGATCGCCAACGGCGTGATACCCGTCCAGACCCGCACGCCCGTCGTGTACGGCCAGGCGGCGTCGACACTCGCGCATCTCGCTCCCGGCCGGTTCGCGCTCGGGCTCGGCCTGTCGAGTGAGATCATCGTGGGCCAGTGGCACGGGCTGCCCTTCGCCCCGTCGGTCCAGCAGATGCGGGAAGCCGTCCAGATCATCCGGATGGTTGCAGGAGGCGAGCGCGTGAACTTCGAGGGCCGGTTCTACCGGCTCAAGAACTTCCGGCTCTCGGTCCCCGCCCCGTCGCCCGCGCCGCGCATCTATCTGGCGGCGCTCGGGCCCAGGATGTGCGAGCTGGCGGGTGAGGTCGCCGACGGCGTCCTCCTCAACTGGATTCCGCCTTCCGCCGTGCCGGCGTCGCTGCGCCACGTCGAAGCCGGGGCTAAGCGGGCCGGACGGAGCCTGGCGGATGTCGACGTCGCCGTGTACGTGCGGACCTGCGTGACAGAAGAGCGCGAAGACGCGCGCGCGGCGCTGGCTCGGGACGTCACGGGCTATGCCATCGTCGGCGCCTACGGGCGCTTCTTCGCGGAGTGCGGTTTCGCGGAGGAGGTGGAGGCGGTGAACGCCGCGTGGAAGTCCGGCGATCGCGCGGGGGCGGTCAAGGGGATAACCTCGCGCGTGCTCGACGGGCTCGGAGCGGTGGGCCCGGCCGACTTCTGCCACGAGCAGATGGGCGTCTTCGCGGCTACCGGTGTGACGCCGGTGGTTCTGCCCTTCGCGCCGCCCGGACCGGCGGCACGCGCGTCCCTCCTGCGGACCTTCCGGACTTTTCCCTAGTTGGCTGCCGCTGGTCCCTGAGCGTTCCCGCAGCCGCTAGCGTGTGACCGCGCGGGCGGCGTCCTCGTCGAGCTCGAGCGCACGGATGGTCTCCGCCGTGGGCACGCCCGTGACCGCATCCCAACCCTGCTCGACGTAGTAGTCGGTGACGATCTTGTCCTGCTGCTCAGAGCTGAATCCGGCGTGCTTGGGCAGGGGATCCGTGAACCGCACCGGCAGCCGGTCGTCGGCGCGCCCGAAGCCCTCACGCAGGTTGAAGAGCCGGGCAAGAGTGAGCCCCCGGTGGGCCATCGTCACCATTTCCTCGGGGGTGATGTCCCAGCCCGTGACGGCCTTCAGAATCGTCAGCGACTGGTCGTCCTCGTAGGCGAGGAAGTGGCAGAGCCCGATCTGGTTGCGCAGGCCGTTGCGGTTGCCCATCTGGCGCATGTGGTCCCCGCCCGTGGGGGCGAGCAAGTAAGAGGCGCGCATCACGGGCATGTGACGCGGGTCGTGCATCGCCATCTCCATTCCCTTCACCGTGGTGAGGAAGGCCTCGGAGCCGCGGCCGAGCCGCTGGGCGGCGCGCTGCGACCCCTCGGCCAGGAGATCGCCGACGCCCTGGCGATAGGCGATCATCTCGACCAGCTTGACTACACCATCGGCGTCGTGGAAGCGCAGCGGCACGCCGCCCGTGTCGTCGAGCGTCAGGATGCCCTTCTCGAAGCACTCCATGGCCCACGCGAGCGTGGAACCGAGCGAGACCGTGTCCATTGCTAAGTAGTTGCACATCTCGTTGGACTTGCAGATGGCGATCAGGTCGTCGAGCCCGAGGTTGACCCCCAGGGCCGCGAGCGATTCGTACTCGGGCCCGCCGTAGCGCGGGTCGACGCGGTACCGGCCGAGCGGGTCCACGCCCACCTTTGCGCGCCCCTTGTAGAGGGTCTCCGAGACCTCGCGCGCGGTCTCTTCCTTCTTCTCGATGTGGATGACCTTCTTGCAGCGCACCGAGCATGCGTAGCAGGCGCCCATCCGCACGCGCACCTGGTCGCGCACCGCGATCGCGTCCACCTGGCCCACCGTCTCGGCGGCGCCCATGCGGTAGTTGAGGACGGGCATGCCGCCCTCGAGGCTCTTGCCCTGCATGGCGGCGCCCGTGCCGAACTCGTGGAAGGCCCGGTGCTTCTCGTCCATGGTGCCCGAGACCCACTTGGCGACTCCGAGCAGCGCCGGCTGGTCGGCGATCTTCACGGGGATCTTGCCGCGGACGGCGATGGCCTTGAGCCGCTTCGAGCCCATGACGGCGCCCATTCCGGTGCGCCCCGCCACTTCGTTGAGGTCGTTGGCGATGCAGGCGAAGCGCACGAGGTTCTCGCCGGCCGGCCCGATCTGCGCGACCCGGATGCGCGGATCGCCGAGCTCGGCATGGATAGCCTCCTCCACCTCGCCGGTGATGCGTCCCCAGAGGTGCGCGGCGTCGCGGATCTCGACCGCGCCGTCGCTGATCCAGAGATAGACGGGCGTGGGCGAGACGCCGTGGAAGACGATCGCGTCCCATCCCGCGCGCTTGAGTTCAGCGCCCCAGTAGCCGCCGGACTCGGATTCGCCGAACCCGCCCGTGAGCGGCGACTTAGCGCCGACGCTGTGGCGTCCCGCCCCGGGCACGGGCGCGCCCGTGATGACGCCCGGGGCGATGACCAGGATATTGTCGGGCCCCAGCGGGTCGGCGCCCCTGGGGACATATTTAAGGAGATAGTGGCCGATCAGCCCGCGCCCGCCGGCGTAGCGCCGGAAGAAGCTGTCGCCGGGCTCCTCGATCCAGGTGCGCCGCTCGCCCAGGTTCACATGCAGGATCTTGTTCCAGTAACCGTATCGGTCCATGAGATTGTTACCCTCCCTCCATCGGATTCAAGAGCATCACTTCGACTCCGTCACGCAGCGGCGTGTCCCGCCCGGCTAGCTCACCGTCGACGGCGATGGTTACCTCGGCGCCTTGCTCGATGCCGATGGCGGCCAGAAGGTCCGCGACCGCCGCGCCCTCGTGAATGGTATAGCGCTGCGGCCCGTCCTCGCCGCGCGGAATGAACCGGCGGAGATCGGCGAAGAATGTCACGGTAACAGTGATGGCGCGCGCGCTCACCTGTCCAACCACCCCTCCCGCATGCCGCCGTGATTATACAGGGCGTTGAGTGGGCTCGGCTGCGGTATCGATGGCGTCGCAGCGCAGCAGTTTCTCGTTGACACCTCCATCGGCGAAGCCTAGAGTGCCTCGAATCCCGCAGCCCGACCGTTCACGTTGAAGGGGGTCACGCATGATAGCCAATTGCGGCTTGGGCCGCGTGCCCCGCTAGGACGGCAGTGCTCTGCCCCGCCTGCCAGCTCGACAATCCGCCCCAGAATCGATTCTGCGACCAGTGTGGCGCTCCGCTCGAGCTACGCTGCCCGGCCTGCGGCGGGGCGCTCCGGCCCGCGGCGCGCTTCTGCGGTTCGTGTGGCCACCGCCTCACGGGCGTGCCGGAGGCTGAGGCGCCGGCGACCAAGCCGGCGGCCGCCGTCAGCCCGTCAGCGGCCGGCGACTACCAGAGCCGTCTCCTCTCGTACACGCCCAAGCATCTCGCTGAAAAGATTCTCCAGTCGCGCTCCGCGCTCGAAGGCGAACGCCGCCAAGTGACCGTCCTTTTCGCCGACGTGGCTGGGTTCACGGCCCTGGCCGAGAAGCTCGACCCCGAGGAAGTCCACGCGATGATGGACCGGTGCTTCGAGCTGATCACCGCCGAGGTGCACCGGTTCGAGGGCACCGTCAACCAGTACACGGGGGACGGCGTGATGGCGCTGTTCGGCGCGCCCATCGCCCATGAAGACAGTCCCCGCCGGGCCGTCCACGCGGCGCTCGGCATCCAGCGCGCCTTGCGGGTCTACAGCACCGAGCTGCAGGCCCAGCGCGGCCTCACGCTCCAGATGCGCATCGGGCTCAATACCGGCCCCGTGGTGGTGGGCCGCATCGGTGACGACCTGCGGATGGATTACACCGCCGTCGGGGACACGACCAACCTGGCCGCGCGCATGCAGCAGAGCGCCCGGCCCGGCAGCGTGCTGGCGAGCGAGGGCACCCACAAGCTGGTCGCGGGGTTCTTCGAGACTCTCGACCTGGGCCAGATTCCCGTGAAGGGACACGCATCCGTGCGGGCCTTCGAGGTCATCCGGGCCCGCGGGCGCCGGGCGCGGCTGGACGTGGAAGCCGAGCGGGGCCTGACGCCGCTGGTCGGGCGGGACCGGGAGTTGGCAGTCTTGGTCGAGCTCTTCCAGAAGGTCAAGGCCGGCCACGGCCAGGTGGTTTTCATCGCCGGTGAAGCGGGGATCGGCAAGTCGCGCCTGCTCCTCGAGTGCCGGCGCCAGCTGGCCGAGGCCGGGGAGGCGGCGACCTGGCTCGAGGGACGCTGCATCTCGTTTGGCCAGTCCATCCCCTTTCTGTCGGCCATCGACCAGTTGCGCGAAAATTTCGGCATCGAGGAGCACGACGGCGAGCCCGAGATCATCGCCAAGATCGAGCACGGGATGCGGCGGATGGGCGACCTGGAAACCCACATCCCGTACATCCGCTACCTCCTCGCGGTCGATCCGGGCGACCCGTCCATCCTGGCCATGGACGCCTCCGCGCGCCGCAAGAGGATTTTCGACGCCAGCCGGGCCCTGGCCTTGCGCGGCGCACGGCTTCGTCCGCTCGTCCTCGTCACCGAGGACCTGCACTGGATCGACAGCAGCACCGAGGAGTACCTCGGCTCCCTGATGGATTCGGTCACCGGCGTCCCGCTGATGCTCGTCCTCACCTACCGCATCGGCTACACGCCGCCCTTCGGCACCCGGAGCTTCCAGACCACGCTGACGCTGAACAGCCTCACCGAGGCCCAGGCCATCGCCATGGCCGCCCGCGTCCTCGGCACCGACCAGTTTCCCGAAGAGCTGAAGGCGGCGCTCATCGCAAAGGCGGAAGGCGTGCCGCTCTTCGTGGAGGAGGTCACCAAGACCCTCCTCGACCTGGGCGTACTCCGTCTGGTGGAGGGCGAATACCGGATGGGCAAGGGCGTCGCGGAGGTCAGCGTCCCCGAGACCATCCACGGCATCATCATGGCTCGGCTGGACCGCCTGGGCGAGCAGGGCAAGCGCACGGTCCAGCTCGCCTCGGTCATCGGCCGGCAGTTCCTGCGCCGGCTCCTGGAGCGCATCGCGGGGTTTACAGGCGAGCTGGAGGGCCTGCTGGCCGAGCTCAAGGCGCTCGAAATCATCTACGAACAGGGGCTGCTGGCCGAGCCGGCCTACGTCTTCAAGCACGCCGTCATCCAGGACGTGGCCTACAACAGCCTGCTGGTCCAGCGCCGGAAGGAGCTGCACCGGGCGGTGGGCTTCGCCATCGAAGAGCTGTACCCCGACCGCCTGGCCGAGCACTACGAGGAGCTGGCCCACCACTTCGCCAAGGCCGAGGAGTGGGAGAAGGCGATGGAATACAGCGTGCTCTCGGGCGAGCGGGCCGGGCACGCCTTCGCCAACACCGAGGCCAAGCGCCATTACGCCAGCGCGCTCGAAGCGGCCGCAAAGATCACCCCGCCGCCCGCCCCTGAGGCTCGCGCCCGGCTCCACGTCAAGCAGGGCGCCGTCCTCACCGTCCTCGTCGAGTACGAGGAAGCCGCGGCCGAGTACCTGCGCGCCCTCGAACTCGCCCGCCAGGCCGGCGACCGCCACTTCGAGATTGAGGTCCTGATCGGCCTGAGCGACGTGTACAACTGGGCCCACCATGGAGAGGCGGCCATCCGCTACAACGAGCAGGGCATCGCCCTCGCGCGCGAGCTGGACAACCAGGCCCTTCTGGCCGTCTCCCTCGCCAACCGTGTGTTGATCCGCTCGGCCGGCTACGGTCAGATCCTCGAGACCACGCCGGACGCCGAGGAGGCGCTTCGCCTCTCGAAGGAGATCGGCGATCCCAAGTTGCTGGCTCTCTCCCTCGTGTTCCTGGGCGGAT
This sequence comes from Candidatus Methylomirabilota bacterium, assembly GCA_035936835.1. NCBI lineage: Bacteria > Methylomirabilota (SeqCode) > Candidatus Methylomirabilota bacterium. Next base: position 7,170 of record DASYVT010000180.1, read on the forward strand.
CGCTACAGTGGCGCGGGGCCTACGACCGCGCCCTCACGTATCTGCGCGAGGGCACCGAGCTGGCGCAGCGCGAGCACGCGGGCTTCCTCTTCGGGGTCGGCGCCTTCCACCGTGGTCATGCCAACTTCTCGAAGGGCGACTACGAGGAAGCCCTGCATTGGTACCGGCAGCTGAGCGACTACGCCTCCGCAGCTGGGGACAAGTTCTGGATCGCCCGGGCCCCGAACGTCATCGGCGCGGTCCATCTCGAGCTGTTCGACCTGGACGAAGCGATCCAGCTCAACCTGGAAGGCGACGAGGTGGCACAGAAAACCTTCCCCTGGCCCGAGCCCCGCGCTCACTCACTCCTCAAGGTCGGTCTGGCCCACCTCTATCGCGGCGAGCACGGCCTCGCTCAGGAGTTCTACGACCGCGCCTGGGCCCTTCTCGAGGAGGACGTCTGGTTCCGCTGGCGCTGGCACATTCCGCTGCTCCGCGCGCGCGGCGAGCTGGCGCTCTCAGAAGGGCGCCATGACGAGGCCTGGACTTACGCGGCCGAGTCCCTTGAGGAGGCGACGCGGACGGATTCCCAGAAGCACGTGGTCCGGGCCCAGATGCTGCAGGGAGAGATCCTGGCGGCGAGCGGCCGGCTGGCCGAAGGGGCCGAGCTCCTGGGCACCTCGGTCCAGCTGGCTGAGCGCTTGGGGACCCCGCGCGAGGTGTGGATCGGCAAGGCAGCCCTCGGCGGAGTTCTGACGCGCCTCGGACGGGACAAGGAAGCCGAGGCCCACCTCGCGGAGGCGGCGCGCACCATCGAAGCGATCGCGGGCAAGCTCCGCACCCCGAGTCTTCACCGGAGCTTTCTTTCGGCCGAGCCCGTGCTCGAGATCTACCGGACCTTGGGCCGCCGCCCGCCCGAGCCTCTGGCCTGACCGCCGGTTGAGGGAGCGAAGGAGCAGCCTCGAACTTGCCTCACGGTGGCCGCGCGCGCGGCCCCGCTAAGCTCGAACCAGGATGACCACACCGGCCACGAGCAACAGCGTGCCGGCGATGCGACTGACGGCCGGCCCGCCCGGCAGGACGCGTTCGGCAAGGACGAAGGCCGCGAGACCGGCGACCCATAGCAAGTTCATCACGCCGGCGACGAAGAGCAACGCCATCAGCGCCCAGCAGCACGCCACGCAGTACGCGCCGTGTCGCATCCCCATCACGAAGGCGCCGGCGCGCCCGTCGCGCCACTCAGTCATCACGAAGGAAAGCGGCGAGCGGCACTTGGCGAGGCACGCCTGCTTGAGCGGCGTCCATTGGAATATGCCCGCGACGAGGAGCAACGCGCCGCCCAGCCGCGCGCTCGTGCTCGCCATGGCAGCGGAGAGGAGGCCAGCCTCGTGCAGTCGCCATTGCGCGAGCGCCGCCGCCGTGGCGTAGGCCGTCCACACCGCCGCGTAGCCGAGGAGAAACACGACGGTCGGGATGGCCGCTCGGTCCTGTTCTCGGCGCGTTCGCTGCACCATGGCGAACGTCAGGACCATCGGCGCGGCCGCCGGTACCATCATGGCGATCATCATGACCGCCCACATGACGAAGAGCAGGACCACGTCGACAAGACTCCAAGCGTGGTCCCGCAGCATCGCCATCCCCGGCATGTCGGCCATGTCCGTGTCCGGCATCGACACCGAAAGACGGAAGAGGTAGAGCCAGGCCACGAGGGCGGTCACCACGAGAGTGGCGCCCACGAGCGCGCGGTCGCGCCGGAGCATCGTGTCGAGGGCTGGCACGCTTCTCAGTTGGCCCAGTCGAACTCGTAGAGGATCCAGTTGGTCTTCTCGGCGGCAACCGACACACCGGCCGCGGCCGCGCGGAACGTCCCCTGCCCGCACTCGCCCTTCTTCCAGATGAAGCCCGTCGGTAGGTGCACTTGCGCGAAGTGGTCCTCGCCCGTCACGGGGTTCTTGAAGGCCTCGCCGCGCCCCTCCCCGATGCCCTCGGCGCGGAACGTGCTCTTCGGCCCGCGACCCTCGATGGTGATTTTGGCCTTCACCAGACCCGCGACCGCGGCCGTCGGCCCCAGGACCTCCCACGGCATTCCGCCGAGCGCACCTGTGAAGATCTGCCCAAGGGCCTCGACCTGCTTCTCGGTGGTCGCCGTGTCCACGACGAAGGCGACCTTGCCGTTGCCCTGGTGGATCGCCTTCGGCCAGTCATAAACGCCGGCGCACTTCACGCCGGAAAGATCGACGGTGCCACACTTGCCACGCCTGATGTTGAGGCCGACAAAGGCACGGCAGCTGCCGTCCTTGGAATTGGGGAACCCGCCGAAGTTGCAGCCACAGCCGAAGTCACAGTTGCAGAACTCGTATCCCTGGCCCTTGAGCGTCCATTTCGTCTTCCTCGCGGTAGCTGTCGCCATGCCTGGCCCTCCTGTGAGAGTTTGGGGCTCCACGCTGCCGTTGAACACGGCGGCTGTCAAGCTGGGATCAGCGTGTAAGCTGGGATCGCGGATGAGGGTATGATCAAAGGGACTTCCCGTCAAGTTGCTTTCGGCATCCACCGCGCTGCCCTTGACAGGATTCCACCTCGGGCCTACGCTGATTACCCATTTCGGTTCGGATGTCCAGCACACTCATAATCCAAAGCCAAGAGGAGACACGGACATGATCACGAGACCCACCAGGATGCGAGCCTTGGGATTCGTTCTCGCCGGTATCGTTGGCCTCGGGTGGTTTGGATCGGCCGCGGCGGACGAGACCTGCCAGTCGCCCTTCCTCCCCAAGGTCACCGGACAGGAAGACTACATCTATGTCTGGACGCTCGGGATCAAGGGGGTCGGCGACGGCAACGACAGCATCGTCACCGTGGACGCGAACCCCAAATCGCCCGGCTACGGCAAGATCATCCACCGCTCGCCGGTGCCGGGCCGGCACGAGGCCCATCACGCGGGCTTCACCGACGACCGCCGCTTCCTCTGGGCGGGCGGCCTCGACACCAGCCAGATCTTCGTCTTCGACGTCGGCACCGACCCTGCCAAGCCCAAGATCGTGAAGACGATCTCGACGTTCGTGAAGGACACGGGCGGCTTGGTCGGGCCGCACACCTTCTACGCCCTGCCGGGCCGCATGCTCATCTCTGCCCTGTCCAACGCCCAGGACGGCTCCGGGCGCACCGGCCTCGCCGAGTACAGCAACGACGGCAAGTTCATCCGCGCCATCTGGATGCCGAAGGAGGCGCCGTACGGCTACGACGTGCGGGTCAACGTCAACCTGAACCGCATGCTCACCTCTTCGTTCGCCGGGAAGAAGAACTACATGCGGCCGTTCGGCGAGCTGATCAAGGACGGCGAGGCAATGAAGAACTTCGGGGATTCTGTCATCGTCTGGGATTTTCACGCGCGCAAGCCGCTCCAGGTCCTCCGCGTCCCGGGCGCTCCGCTGGAGCTGCGCTGGGCGCTCCTGCCGAACCACAACTACGCGTTCACCTCGACGGCGCTGACGGGACAGCTCGTGCTGATCTACCAGCAGGAGGACGGCACGTGGGCGACTAAGAACATCGCCGAGATCGGCGCCAATATCCCGGTGGACATCAGCATCGCCCCCGACGACAGCAAGATCTACGTCAACTCCTTCGGCGACGGCACGCTCCGGGTGTACGACGTGACGAACCCGTTCGAGGGCAAGCTGATCGAGCAGGTGAAGTTGGGCGAGATGGCCAACATGGTCTCCTCGTCGTGGGACGGCAAGCGGCTGTATGCCACCAACTCGCTCCTCTCCCAGTGGGACAAGCCCGGGGATTACTGGCTCAAGGCCTACGCCTGGGAAGGCGGGAAGCTGGTGCCGAAGTTCACCACCGACTTCAACGCCGTCGGGCGGGCCCACATCATGAACCTCAACAGCAAGGGGTTTGGCTCGCGGGCGGCGCGCCCCGCGCCCGGTGACCGGCGCCTGAGCACCTATGCTGCGCCGCGCTGACCTCGCGCTCGCGCTGCTCGTCGGGCTCGCGGTCGCTCCGGCGGCCGCGGCAGCCCACGAAGCGCTGAGCCTGCCCAATGGAGTGAGGCTCGAAGACGAGTTCGTCAAGGGGGTCTTCTCGCCCAATTTCGTTCCCCCGGCCGCCGGGAGCTACGAGCTTCCGGCGGTCAAGCGCGTCGCGGGTTTCCTATTGAAGGATTCGACCGGGCGCGCGGTGGACACCGAGCGGGTTACGGCGGGAAAGGTGGCCGTCGTGAGCTTCATCTACACCGCCTGTCCGGAGAGGCTCGGCTGCCCGCTGGCGAGCCTGGCGCTCCAGGATCTGCAGGGGAGGCTCAAGGACGAGGGTCTCCACCGCGACGTCGTGCTCCTCTCGATCAGCTTCGACCCCGGGCGCGATAGCCCGGCCCAGCTCGCCAAGTACGCGCGGGTCTACGGCGCCGATCCCGCCTTCTGGCGGTTCATGACCGCGCCCTCCACGCGCGTCCTCGAGGGGGTGCTCGAGAGCTACGGGCAGGATCGCGCGCCCGTGTACGACCCGCGCGGCAGGTTCACGGGCCGGTACAGTCATGTCCTCAAGGTGTTCCTGCTGGATCGGGACGGCTATATCCGGAACATCTACAGCGCGGGCTTCCTGGTGCCGGACCTCGTCGTCAACGACATCAAGACCGTCCTGACCGACCGCGCGCGCGACTGAGGCGCGCCCCCACTGAGGCGCGCCCAATAGTGACCGCAGAGCCCGACCCCTTCGAGGCGCTCTACGCTCGCGGCGTGACGGACGGCCTGCCCGTCGTGGCGCCGACCGCGGCGCGCGTGGCCGCAGCCGTCGAGGCGAGCGGGCGCCCCCGTGACGAACTGGTGGCGCTTGTGGCGCCGCAACTCGGCCGCGCCACCGTCGAGAAGATCGCCATCAACGCCGTCATGGCGGGGTGCCGGCCCGAGTACCTGCCGGTCGTGATCGCGGCTGTCGAGGCGATCTGCGACCCCGCCTTCGCGCTGGTCGGCGTCTCGGGCACGACCGACGCCGTAGCTCCGCTCCTCATCGTGAACGGCCCAGTTCGCGCCACGCTCGACGTCAACTCGGGCGCTGGCGTCTTCGGCCCGGGCTGGCGCGCGAACGCGACCATCGGCCGCGCGGTGCGCCTGGTGTGGCAGAACATCGGCGGCGCGGTTCCGGGTGAGATCAGCATGTCCACCTTCTCCCAGACGGGCCGGTACTCCTACTGCATCGGCGAGAACGAGGAGGCGAGCCCGTGGGAGCCCCTCCACGTCGAGCACGGCTTCGCCGCGGGCGAGAGCACGGTGGCGGCTATCGCGGCGGAGGCGCCTCAGGTCGTGACGAACACGCAGGGGCGCACGGCGCGCGAGATCCTGGCGACGATCGCCCGCAGCGGGATCGTGATCGCCAGCGAGACGCACGCCGGCCTTGGCGACACCGTGCTGGTGATCGGGCCCGAGCACGCGCGAACGATCGCGGCCGACGGCTGGTCGAAGGCGGACGCGCGACAGTTCGTCTGGGAGCAGACGCTGGCGGACGTGGGCGGGCACGGCGTGACGAAGTTTCGCGAGCCGGCCAACCTGAAGATCGTCGTCGCCGGCGGCACCGCCGGGCGCTTCTCGGCCTGGATACCCGGCTGGCCCTTCCCGAACTCCCCGTCGAGCCTCGTTCTCAAGCGCATCTAGTTAGCTCTTTGCGCGCCGTCTCCAGCCCGGCGCGCCCCGAAGCGTCCACCAGCCGAGCAGGAGTGCGACTCCCAGGAGCCCGGCAGTGCCGTTCACGAGGAGCGCCCGGCCCACGCCCCACTGCTCGGAGATGCTGCCCACGATGAAGGCGCCGAACGGAAAGACGCCGCCCCAGACGAGGGTGTAGAGGCTCATCACCCGGCCGCGGAGCTCGTCGGGCGCGGCGAGCTGCATGGCGGTGTTGCAGCTCGCCACCAGCACGAGCCCGAACAGGCCCGTGAGGAAGAGCAGCGCCGCGGCGAGCCTGAAGCCGCGCGCGGCTGAGAGCGCGATGAGCGCGCCGCATGCGAGCGCCGCCGCCCAGAACAGCACGGCCGCGGGCGGACGGCGCGCCCCCATTGCGCCGACGGTGAGGGCGCCTGTGACCGCGCCCACGCCGAGGCAGGCCATGAGGAGGCCAAAGCCCTCGGCGCCAAGGTTCAGCACCGTGCGGACTATTAATGGCACGTAAACGGTGAAGTTGAAGACGAAGATGCTGACGATGAAGAGCAGTCCCAGCGTCAGCCTGATCTCAGGCGTGCGGAAGGCGTACCGGAGCCCGGCGCGCACCTCGTCGAGAACGCCTCCGCCGGAGCGCGCCCGCGGCGCTTCCTGGGTGCGCAGCCCGAGCAGCATGATCACCGCCACGGCGAAGCCCAGCCCGTTGATCACGAAGGCCGGGGTGACGCCGAATTGCGCGATCAGGAGCCCGCCGAGCCCGGGCCCGACGATCCGCGCGGCGTTGAACGAAGCCGAGTTGAGCGCGACGGCGCTGGCGACATCGGCGCGCCCGACGATCTCGGCCACGAGCGACTGCCGGGCGGGCTGGTCGAGCACGTTCACCAGCCCCGAGCAGAACGCCAGCACGGCGACGTGCCAGTACTCGACGTGACCCGACGCCACGAGGGCCCCGAGCCCGAGGGCCTGGCAGCCCAGGGCCGTCTGTGTGCCGATGAGCAGCCGCCGCTTGCGCACGCGGTCCGCGAGCGCGCCGGACGCGATGGAGAAGAGCAGGATCGGCGCGAATTGGAGCGAACCGATCAGTCCGAGCTTGAACGGCGAGGGCGTGAGCTGGAGGACCAGCCACGACTGGGCGACCGTCTGCATCCACGTGCCCGTCTGCGCCACGAGCTGGGCCCAGAAGAAGCGGCGAAAGTCGGCGTGATGGAACGCGCGGAGCCCGATGGGGAGCGTCATGGCCGACGCCTAGCATAGCGCGGGTCCCGCGCAGCGGGGCCCGCGCTCGCGCCCGACTATCCGGGAACTACTACCGGGGGGCGAGAGCGAATGCTTCGGCGAACCTGCGGTACGCCTCCATGTGGTCGCCGTATTTCCGGTGGCCGGCGGTGTGCTTGGCGGAGGCAAGCAGCAGGCGGTCGCGATCCCGCGCCGTGGTGCGCGCGTAATCCTCGAGCAGGCAGGCGCCGAGCTCCTGGTTGTGGGGATCGTTGCCCGTCTTGGCGGCGCCCGTGGCGAGGGTGTCGATGAGCGCCGCGCGGTCGAAGGCGGCGCGGAGGTAGGCGGCGGTCCAGTTGACGGCCTCGTCGGGCCGAAGCCCCGTGAGGGCGTCGTCGAGTCGCTCGAGCAGCTGGTGCTGGGGCATCGTCTCGGCGCCGCGGGGAATCTCGATCTTGACCGGGCCGTTCTCAGGCGTATGGCGCTGGTGGTGGGCGGCGCGGCAGACGAAGGCGGCCGCGACGAACAGCAGCTTGAGCCGGTGCGGGTGCTCGAAGCTGTCGAAGAACCAGCGCACGGTGTTGCAGTACTCGTAGCTGTGCTGGGACATGGAGTAGTTGTTCGGATTGCCAGTCTCGAGGATAAGCTGCGCCGACGCCAGCTGGATCGTGTCGATGATCTGGCGCAGCCCCGCCCCCGACCTCAACAGCGCAACGATGAGATCGATGTGCGCCGGCTCCTCGCCGCTCAGCAGCGCCTCGACGAGGGCGAGGGACTCGACCGCCGTCAGCGCGTTGTCGTTGGCGAGGAGCTCGCGGTCCCGGCCGTCCAGGAAGTTCTGCACGACCAGGCAGCCCATCTCGTAGGTCGAGTACCAGCGGGGGCCGACCGCGATGTCCGGCACGCCGGCATAGAGAATGCTCCGCGCGTTCTCCCAGCCGACCGCCCGGGCGAGCTGGACAGTGGCGCGGGCGCGGTACGACTTGTGGCCCGTCGTGTACGAGCGGTTGTGCAGCACCCTGTCCTGCACGTCGATGAGCCCGGCGAACACCAGATGGGCCAAGAGCTGGCTTCGCAGAGCGCCGTCGCCCTTCGCCTCTTCCCACAGGCCGAGAAAGACGCGATACGCGTTCACGACCTCGCCGCGCTGGACCTGGGTCAGCCAAGCGTTGAGCTTCTCCGGGAAGGCGCCGTCGATCGTAAGCGGCTCCTGCTCGGCCCAGTGGACTTCTGGTAGCGGCGGCTTGCCCTCGAACTTCAGCTCGTAGAGCCGGAGGTAGTGGCCGGGCATCTTGCCGAGGAGCTGGTTCCAGGGATCCAGTCCCGTCGGGATGTACCAGATGGTCTGAGCCAGCGGCAGGTAGGCCAGCTCGGGCCGGAGCAGCGCCATCAGGTCCGTGCTCGCCCGCGAGCTGAGGAGGCAGTGGTCGTTGTTCACGAAGCGGGGGACGCCGTCGTCGAGGCGCTGGTGGTACGGCACGTGCGTGTACGGCGCGTGGATCCGGACGATCTCGCCCACGAGCTCGGGCAGGGGACGCCCCGCGCGGACCAGGTCGTAGAAGATGTTGCTGGCGCCGACCTGGTCGCGCTCCAGGATCTTCTCTTCGAGCCGGGCATAGGAGTCGGTCATTTCTGGGCGGACGGTGCGACCGGTGGCAATAGCCATACGGAGTCTCCCTTGGACACGCGGCGACTGCTGGGCTTCGGTGGCGAGACTGTGTCACGCGGCCCGGCGGGTGTCAAATTGGACGAGCCTTCGGTTGGGCCCGGCTCCGCGCCGATTGCGTGACGGCCTTCGCGCGCGGCGCTAGGAGACCTGCGGCGCCCCCGCTCTCTTGGCGAGGCCCCAGCAGATGAGCGCGAAGAGGACGTAACCCAGCGCCACGCCCGACGACTCGCCGATGCCGAGCTTCGCGCCGTGGATGAAGCCGAAGTATGAAAGGACGGCGCCGGCGAGCGCGTAGACGGCGGCGCGATGGAAGTCGCGGTCGATGATGAACGCGGCGACGGCGCCCAGGATCATCCCCGCGAGGATCGCGCCCCCGCCGAGCAGCTCCATGCCCCGGTAGACGACGCCCGAGCCGTTGAGCGCCGCCATGCCGACCTTGTCGGCGCTGGTGCCTGCCGCGTTGAGCGCGCCGTCCACCAGCACGTGGCCCCAGGCGGCGATGTTGGGGATGAGCGCCAGGATCACCGCCGGCGCGTGCTCGCGCGGAGTCGCCTGGAAGGCCTGGGCGCCGATGACGACGCCGATGTAGAGGAGGATGGGCAGGATCGCCACCAGCGGGATCACCGCGAGCAGAAGGGCGATCAGGCCGAGGAAGCAGACCAGCGCGACGCAGAGCCCTGTGGCGACGGAGTAGCCGATGCGCCCCCCGACGGCCTTCCAGCCTGGGTGCCCGATGTACACAGCCGGAGGAAAGGGGCTGCCGAGGAGCGAGCCGACCACGGCGCCGATGCCGTCCGCGAGCAGGATCTTGCGCAGGCTGTAGCTGTCGCCCGCCGCTTCCGCGCTCTCGACGTTGTTCATCCCCTCGGTGAAGTTGTAGATCCCGAGCGGGATGGCGGTGACGAGCAGCGGCCCAATGTCGCGCAGCCCGACGAAGACGTCGCCCGACGGGATGGGCAGCCGCAGGCCGAACTGGCTGAGAGCCAGACCCACCGCCGTCGGCTTCATGAGGTCAGACAATCCGAGCATCGCGGCGATCCAGGCCACCGCGGTGCCGATGATGACGGCCGCGAGTCCGCCGGGCACGTTGCCGGGCAGGGAGACGTTGGCCATCCAGCTGACCATGATGATGGCGAGCGAGATGAAGGCGATCCACGGGACTTCCCAGCTCTGGAAGGCCGGGCGCATCGAGATGAAGGTGATGGAGATGCCCGCGAGCGTGCCGAGCATGGCCGCGCGCGGCGTGTACTTCCGGATGGTCGGCCCCACGAAGGCGCCCAGCAGGATGATGATGCCGATGACGAAGCACCAGGCGAGCCCGGCCTGCCACGCGGCGACGGGATTGCCCGTCTTGATGGCAACGGGGAGCATGATCAGGAAGACGACGATGAACATGTGCGGCACGCTCGGGCCGTACGGCATCGCCGTAACCGTATCGCGCCCCTCGCTCTTGGCCAGGCGATACGCGAGCCAGGCGTAGTACAGATTGCCCAGGGGCAGCGCGATGGCGAGCGCCGGGAGGATGCGGCCGAAGACGAGATCACCGGGGAGCTTGACGACGCCGAGCGTCAGCCCCGTGAGGACGATGACGTTCAGCACGACGTTGGTGAAGAGGCCGAAGAACGCGTTCCAGTCGCCCGGCACCCACCAGCGGACGGGATGATCCGAGGTCGCCGCGCTCGCCATATGCCCTCCTGCCATTAGGTTTACCGCGCCTTGGGGGTTTACCGCGCCTTGGGGGCTTACCGGCCTTGGCGGTTTACCGCGCCTTGGCCAGGGCCTCGAGGAAGCGTCCGGAGTCCGACACCCAGCCGAAGATGCCGCCCTGCGCCTTGACCATCGCGAGGGCCGCCTTCTGGAACTCGGGGAAGTACGAGGCGACGCAGTCCTCGAGCACGAGGCAGTCGTAGCCGCGGTCGTTGGCCTCGCGCACCGTGGTGTTGACGCAGACCTCCGTGGTCACCCCGCAGACCACGAGCTGCCTGATGCCGCGGTTCTTCAGGATGCCGTCGAGGTCGGTCGCGAAGAAGGCGCCCTTGCCGGGCTTGTCCACGACCGGCTCGCCCGGCTCGGGATAGAGCTCCTTGACGATGTCGTGGCCTTCCTCGCCGCGGACGAGGATGCGCCCCATCGGCCCGGGATCGCCGATGCCGGCCGTGAGACGGCCGCGCGCTTTCTTGGCCGGCGGGCAGTCGCTCAGGTCGGGCCGGTGACCTTCGCGCGTGTGGATGACCATGAGCCCGCGGGCGCGGGCGGCCTTGAGGACGCGCTCGGCCGGCGGCACCGCGCGCCGGAGGAGGGACACGTCGTTGCCCAGCGCCTCGCCGAAGCCGCCCGGGTCCACGAAGTCGCGCTGGAAGTCGATCATGACGAGCGCGGTCGTCTTGGGATCGAACTCGAACTCATAGGGTTCCGCGTTGACGGCTGCCATGGCAATATCCCTCCCGGAGGCTTGGGGTTGCCTCACTGCGTGACGGTGTCCCCGTCGGCAGCGGCAGGATAGACTAGGACGATTCGCGCGGCAAGCGCGTACTGGCACTCTGGCGAACAGACAAGGAGGCGGGCCGTGGATCTTCTCACTCGACGTCATGTCCTGATCGGCGGGGTGGTCGCCCTCGGCGCTCTCGCGCGTGCACAAATCGTAGGCGCTCAGGCGGCGCCAACCACGGCAGGCCCCGCCGACCCGAAGCTGGTCGAGGATCTCGTCGCCGCCAACCGCATCCTGGTCGACCAGGGTGTGGTGGACGGGTACGGCCATGTGAGCGTGCGGCACGACAGGGCGGCCGATCGCTTCCTGATCTCCCGCTCGACCGCGCCGGAGCTCGTGACGGCCGCCGATATCATGGAGTACGACCTCGACAGCGTGCCGGTGGATCCGCGCGGCCGGGCAACCTTCCTCGAGATCTTCATCCACGGCGAGATCTACCGTGCCCGTCCCGATGTGCGCGCCGTCGTCCACAACCACTCGCCGTCCGTCATTCCCTTCGGCGTGACGGGGCAGCCGCTGCGCCCGCTCTATCACATGAGCGCCTTCCTCGGTGGCGGGGTGCCGATCTTTGACATCCGCCAGGCCAGCGGCGGCGCGACGGACATGCTGGTCCGCAACGCCGCGCTCGGCCAGGCCCTCGCCCGAACGCTCGGGGCCCGGCCGGTCGCGCTCATGCGCGGCCACGGGGCCGTGGTCGTCGCGGAAGCCCTGCCGGAGGCGGTCTTCCGTAGCGTGTACACCGAGGTCAACGCGCGACTGCAGGGCCAGGCGATGGCGCTGGGCGGGACCGTCACGTACCTCGATCCCGAGGAAGCACGCAAGGCGGAAGTGTCGGTTCGCGGGACGATAGGCCGGCCGTGGGAGCTGTGGAAGCGCAAGGCCCTCGCCGCCGGCTCCAAATAGCCGATCGCGACGCTGCGGCCCGCGTTACTTCACGCGGTAGACGACCAGCCGGTTGTTTCCTGACTCCGGCGCCCACACTTCACCCGGGCGGCCGAGGATCTGGCGCACGTTGGCGCCGCTCCGGTCGCTCGGGAAGACCTCGAACTTCTCCGTCGCGGGATCGAAGCGGACCATGGCGTTGGCGCCCCAGTCGCTCAGCCACACCATGTCCCGGTCGTCCACGTAGACGGCGTAGGTGCGGGGCTTGTCCCCGGGGAGCCTCCACGTCTTCCAGGCGCCGGTGCGCGGGTCGTACCGGCTCACGTTGCCGCTGTTCCACTCGCTGACCCAGATCACGCCCTTCGAGTCGGACCACACGCGCCGCGCGCCCTGGTTCTTCGTCGGCGGCTCGAGGACGGTGGCGGCCCCCGTCTCGGGGTCGAGGCGCGCGATGTAGCTGCCCGCGAGCGAGGCGTAATAGACGACGCCGTCGGGCGTCGCCGCGATGCCGTAGGGCCCGTAGCCGCGCGGCGCGTCCCAGACCTGCATGGCGCCGGTCTTGGGATCGAGCCGGCCGTAGATCCCGTTCTGGCCGGTGAACCAGATGCGGCCGCGGTTGTCGAAGGCGGCCGTGTTGAGGTTGACGTAGCCGCGGGCCGCAGGGAGTGACCAGCTCTTGACCTCGCGGGTCTTGGGATCCACGCGCACGATGGCGTTGTGGCCGCCCTCGGTCACCCACGGGGCGCCGTCCGGCCCGACGACCACGCCGTGCGGGGCCGCGCCCGCGCCGAGCGAGATCAGCTCGACCTTGCCCGTCGCGGGGTCGAGGCGGCCGAGCTTGCCATCGCGCTGGGCCGTGTACCACACGATGCCGTCACTTCCGACGGCGACGTCGTGCGGGACCCCGCCGCCCGATGGCAGGGCATAGGTTTGTACGGCGACTTGCGCCCGCGCATGGGCCGGCGCGCAGGCAAGGACGACGAGGAACGCGAACAGTACGCGGAGCATGGTCACCTCCCCTTGCTGGTCTGGCACGGATGCCAGTATAAGCCCCGTCCTGTGGGCATTGAATCAGTGAGTGCGCACACCCTGTGCCGGCGCGTCTTCGGGTTTATTAGAGGAGAGGCAAAACCTGCTCGCCCAGGAGTCGGATGGTTCGGAGGACCTGGGCCTGCGCCATGCCGGGCCACTGGACGCGGACGATGATGGCCGTGACGCCGAGCGTGTCGCGATAGCGGGCGATCTCCTCTCTGACGCGGGCGGGATCGCCCAGCAGGAAGCGGTCGCGCGCGAGCGCCTCGAAGTCCGACGCGAAGCTCTCGCCGGCCGGAAGCGCCTTGTCCTGCTCCCACTGCCGGTAGGCCTCGTACTTGGGCCCGATGAAGGACCGCGCCTCGGCGACGGCCGTCGCCGTGTCCGGGGCGACATAGCATTCCTTGATGAGCGGGATCTCCGTTGCCGGCGGTTTGCCGAGCGCCTTCCGGGTCTTGTTGAACAGGACCAGCTGGCGCTGGAGCGTCGGCAGGGTCGTGTGCGGGTTCATGAGCCACGCATCTCCGAGGCGCGCTGCTCGCCGGACTCCGCCGTCGGCATTGGCCGCCATCCAGATCGGCGGGCGCGGCCGCTGGAGTGGCGGCATGGAGATGCGGACGTCCTTGAGGTTGAAGTGTCGGCCTGAATAACTCACGGGCTCGCCCGTCCAGAGCCGCTCGATGATCTCGAGCCCCTCGACGAGGCGGCCGAGCCTCCCCATCGGGTCCTGGCCCATGGCCTGGTTCTCGACGTCGCGGTAGCCGAGCCCGACGCCGAAGATGAAGCGCCCGCCGCAGATGACGTCGAGCGTGGCGATCTGCTCGGCGATCTCGACGGGATGGTGCAGGGGGAGGAGCAGGACTCCGGTGCCGAGCGACATCGTTCCGGATTCGGCCGCGACCCTCGCGAGGACAGGAATCGGCTGGAAGTAGGTGAACGGGGCGGAGAGGTAATGCTGGCTGGCCCACACGGAATCGAAGCCGACGGCCGACGCCAACCGCACCTGCTCGAGGTGCTCCTGGAAGCGGCCGGACTGCGAGTCATCCGGCGAGTGCTGGACTGACAGCCCGAGGCCGAACTTCATTTTTCCCCGTTGATCCGCAGTGACCGGGCCGAGAAACGCATCCGCCGGGGGTCATGCCCCCGGCGGATGGACGGACGATGAGTCAGGCGCGGCTACTTGTCGCCTTCCATCTCACACATGTCGAGGGCGGTGATGTAGACGCCGCCGTGCGCCTGGCACATCTGCGTGGCGCTCTTCGCGTTCGGCGTGCCCGGGTTGCACGTGTTGCCCGAGTACGTGCCGCCGCTGGCCTGGCACATCCTTGCCGACTTGAGCCGCATCGTGCTGGAACACGCCGCGAGCGGGAGCGCCAGCAGGGCCACCATGGCCGTGGTCATGAGCATTTTCCTGGAACCCATCGTTATTGCCTCCTGTGGTTGACGAACTTCCCACTACCCTGGTCCGAGACCCCCATGGCCCCGCCCCATCGGGCGCCCCGGCGACCTGTCCTGCCCCCGGCGGTTATCCCAGCCGCGTATCTTAGCCCATGTGGGCGAGATACGGTAGCTGTCTAGGGGTCCCTGGCCCGGGGTCCCGCCGTCCGGCCCGGGACGAGCCCGCCATCCGGCGCCCCAGCCTTCGGGCTCGTTCATCCGCGCCCTACTGCACCCCGCAGGTGGACTTGATCTCGGCGATCCTCGCGTCGATCTTCCGGTTGAACTCGCCGCTCTCCACCTGGGCCTTCGTCCCTTCAGTCCCGGAATTGTTACGGATGAGCGACGGAGAACTGCCCGGCCGCCGCTCGACCTTTCGGATTATAGTCAAAGTCCGTCATGGGCGAAATACTTCCCGTACTTTACCTGGCCAGGCACGGCGAGACCGCCTGGACCCTCTCGGGCCAGCACACGGGCTTGACCGATCTGCCTCTGACCGAGCGCGGCGAGCAGGACGCGTGCCGGGTCGGGGAGCGGCTTCGGGGCCTGACATTCGCCCGTGTGCTCACGAGCCCCCTGCAGCGCGCGGCCCGAACGTGCGAGCTGGCGGGATTCGGCTCCGCGGCCGAAATCGAAGGAGACCTCGTCGAATGGAACTACGGCCAATACGAAGGGCGTACCAGCGTCGAGATCCACGCGGAGCGCCCCGATTGGGACCTGTTCCGCGACGGCTGCCCGGGAGGGGAGACGCCTGAGCAAATCGGCGCCCGGGCGGACAGAGTGGTGAGCCGTGTGCGCGCGGTGCAGGGCGACGTCCTGCTCTTTTCGAGCGGGCATATCCTGCGAGTGCTCGCCGCCCGCTGGCTCGGCCTCGAGCCCGGCGCCGCCAGATACTTCCTGCTGAGGACTTCGAGCCTGAGCGAGCTGGGCTATGAGCACAACCGGTCCCAGCCGGTGATCCGACTGTGGGATGATGCTGGCTACGCGGGCATATGACCCCGAGAAAGGCGGCACGATGAAAGCGACGCAGCTACTCCACGATCTGGGCCAGAGCCTCTGGCTCGACAACATCACGCGCGATATCCTCGACAACGGCACGCTCAAGCGTTACATCGACGAGCTCTCCGTCAGCGGGCTCACCTCCAACCCGACGATCTTCGACAACGCCATCGAGAACAGCGCAGCCTACGACGCCGCCATCCGCACGAAGATGAAGGACGGCAAGTCGGGCGAGGCGCTGTTCTTCGAGCTGGCGCTGGAGGATTTGACGCGCGCCGCCGACCTCTTCCGGCCGATCTGGGACAGGACGGCCGGTGTGGACGGCTGGGTGTCGTTGGAGGTGTCGCCGCTACTGGCCTACGACACGGCCAGCACCCTCGCCGCCGCCAAGAGCCTGCACGCCCGGGCGGGGCGGCCCAACCTGCTCATCAAGATCCCCGGCACGAAGGAAGGCCTGCCCGCCATCGAGGAGGCGATCTTCGCCGGCGTGCCGGTCAACGTGACGCTCCTCTTCTCCCGCGAGCAGTACGTGGCCGCCGCCGAGGCCTTCATGCGCGGCATCGAGCGACGCATCGCCGCCGGGCTCAAGGCCGACATCGGTTCGGTCGGTTCGGTGTTCGTCAGCCGCTGGGACGCCGCGGTGGCGGCCAAGGTGCCGGAGGCGCTCAAGAACCAGCTAGGCATCGCCATCGCGAAGCGCACCTACAAGGCCGCTCGTGCCCACCTCGGCTCGCCGCGCTGGCAGCGCGCCTACAATGCCGGCGCCCGTCCGCAGCGCCCGCTCTGGGCCAGCACGGGCACAAAAGATCCCAAGGCGTCCGATGTGCTCTACGTCAAGGCGCTCGCCGCGCCCTTCACCGTGAACACGATGCCCGAAGGCACCCTCAAGGCTCTCGCCGACCACGGCCAGCTCGGTGAGATCCTCCCGGCGGACGGCGGCGACTGCGAGGAGGTGCTGGCGCAGTTCGCCAAGGCCGGCGTCGACGTCGATGCGCTGGCCGCGCAGCTCCAGGACGAAGGCGCGAAGTCGTTCGTCAAGTCCTGGCACCAGCTCATGGAGGTGATCGCTTCCAAGAGCGCCGACCTCGCCAAGGCCGGCTAGGCATTAGGGAAGGGGGTCGCCATGAACGTGCTGGTCGTCGACATAGGCGGGAGCCACGTCAAGATCCTCGCCACCGGACACGACGAGCCGCGAAAGTTTGTCTCCGGGCCGACACTGACGGCCGAAAAAATGGTCTCCGGGGTCAAGAAGCTCGCCCGGGGATGGACCTACGACGCGGTGGCGATCGGCTACCCGGGACTGGTTCTCCGGGGCCGGCCTGTCGTGGAGCCGCACAACCTCGCCAAGGGCTGGGTCGGGTTCGACTATCGAGCCGCAATCAGGCGCCCGGTCAAGGTCCTCAACGATGCGGCCATGCAGGCGCTGGGGAGCTACAAGGGCGGGGCGATGCTCTTCCTGGGTCTCGGAACCGGCCTCGGTTCCGCCCTCGTCGTAGACGGCGTCGTCGAGCCGATGGAGCTGGGCCACCTTACGTACAAGAAGAGCACGTACGAGGACTACGTGGGGCTGCGCGGATTGGAGAAGCGCGGGAAGAAGAAATGGCGGAAACATGTCGCGGACGTGGTGGAGGGGCTGGTCGCCGCGCTCGAGCCCGACGACGTGGTGCTTGGCGGGGGCAACGTCAAGCTGCTGAAAGAGCTGCCTCCGGGCTGCCGAATGGGCAGTAACGCCAACGCGTTCCTGGGAGGGTTTCGGCTGTGGGAGGAAGGGGGCGACCGGAAGGCCTCCGGCAAGAAGGGCACGCCGCCCGGCGAGCACGACGAAAAGAAAGGCCCGGGGGCATGACTACGGGCAGCGCCACACTGACAGCGCGCGCGGCATGGAAGGCGCTCCAGGCTCATCACCAGAAGATAGGCGACCTGCACCTGCGGACGCTCTTCGCTGACGACCCCACGCGCGGCGAGCGTATGACGGCCGAGGCGGCGGGCGTCTACCTCGACTACTCGAAGAATCGGATCACCGACGAGACCCTCGGGCTCCTCCTTCAGCTGGCGCAAGAGTCCGGCCTCCGGGCGGGGATCGACGCGATGTTTCGGGGCGAGAAGATCAACCTCACGGAGAAGCGGGCCGTCCTGCACGTGGCCCTGCGCGCGCCCCGAGGGGCATCGATCGTCGTGGACGGCCTGAACGTGGTGCCCCAGGTCCACGCCGTGCTCGACAAGATGGCCGATTTCTCCAATCGTGTGCGGAGCGGCGCGTGGAAGGGTCACACGGGCAGACGCATCACAAACGTCATCAACATCGGCATCGGGGGCTCCGATCTCGGTCCTGTGATGGCGTACGAGGCGCTCAGGCACTACAGCGACCGCGCCATGGTGTTTCGCTTCGTGTCCAACGTCGACGGCACGGATTTCGTCGAGGCGACGCGCGACCTGGACCCGGCGGAGACGCTCTTCATCGTCTCCTCGAAGACCTTCACGACGCTCGAGACGATGACCAACGCGCAGAGCGCGCGCGAATGGTCGCTGAACGGCCTCGGCGGCGACTTCAAGGCCGTGGCCAAGCACTTCGTTGCCGTCTCCACGAACGCCGCGGAGGTCGCGAAGTTCGGCATCGACACGGCCAACATGTTCGAGTTCTGGGACTGGGTCGGCGGGCGCTACTCCATGGACTCGGCGATCGGCCTCTCGACGATGCTCGCCGTCGGTCCCGAGAATTTCCGCGCCATGCTGGACGGATTCCGCCAGATGGACGAGCACTTCCGAACCGCGCCGTTCGAGCGAAATTTGCCCGTGCTCATGGGCGTCTTGTCCATCTGGTACAACGATTTCTTCGGCGCGCAGACCGTCGCCGTCCTGCCGTACGAGCAGTACCTGAAGCGCTTCCCGGCCTATCTCCAGCAGTTGACGATGGAGTCGAACGGCAAGCACGTGACGCTCGACGGGGCGCGGGTCGCCTGGGATACCAGCCCGATTTACTGGGGCGAGCCGGGGACCAACGGCCAGCATTCCTTCTACCAGCTGATCCACCAGGGCACCAGGCTCATCCCGTGCGACTTCATCGGCTTCACGCGGACTCTCAACCCGCTCGGCCGGCACCACGACATGCTCCTGGCGAACGTCTTCGCGCAGACCGAGGCGCTGGCCTTCGGCAAGACGCCCGCCGAGGTCAAGGCCGAGGGCACGCCGGACTGGCTCGTGCCGCACCGGGTCTTCGAGGGCAACCGCCCGTCGAACACGATTCTCCTCGAGCGGCTGACGCCAGAGGCGCTCGGCAAGCTCGTCGCGCTCTACGAGCACTCGGTCTTCACCCAGGGCGCCATCTGGAACATCGACTCCTTCGACCAGTGGGGCGTCGAGCTGGGCAAGGTGCTGGCCCAGCGCATCATCCTGGAACTCGAACGCGGGCTGGAACTCGAACGCGGGCCGGAGCTCGAGGGCAAGACAGAGCCCACGCTCGCCCATGACAGCTCGACGAACAACCTGATCCGCCGCTACAGGAAGGTCAAGCAAACCCCCTAGGAGGACGCGATGCAGCTCGGCATGATCGGACTCGGCCGCATGGGCGCGAACATGGTGCGGCGACTCATTAAGGGAGGTCACCAGTGCGTGGTCTTCGATCTCTCCACGAAGGCGGTGGAGGAGCTGGTGAAGGAGAAGGCTGTCGGAACCTCATCGTTCGCGGACTTCGTGAAGAAGCTGGACAAGCCGCGCGCGGTCTGGCTGATGGTTCCGGCGGCCGTGGTGGACAAGACCATCGCCGATCTCCTGCCGTCCCTCGAGCGCGGCGACATCCTGATCGACGGCGGCAATTCCTACTACATCGACGACATCCGTCGCGCGAAGGAGCTCGGGCCGAAGGGCATCCACTACGTGGACGTGGGGACCAGCGGCGGAGTCTGGGGCCTCGAGCGCGGGTACTGCATGATGATCGGGGGCGAGGCCGAGGTGGTCAAGCGCCTCGATCCGATCTTCGCCCGGCTCGCTCCCGGCGCGGGTGACATCGCGCGGACCCCGGGGCGCGAGAAGCTCGGCGGCACGGCCGAGCAAGGGTATCTCCACTGCGGGCCGAACGGCGCCGGCCACTTCGTCAAGATGGTCCACAACGGGATCGAGTACGGGATCATGGCCGCCTACGCCGAGGGCCTGGGCATCCTGCGCGCGGCGAACGTCGGCAAGCAGACCCATGCGGTCGACGCGGAGACGACGCCGCTGCGTGACCCCAATCACTACCAGTACGACCTCAACCTGCCCGACATCACCGAGGTGTGGCGGCGCGGCAGCGTGATCGCCTCGTGGCTCTTGGACCTGACGGCCTCCGCCTTGATCAAGGATCCGACCATGGCGAACTTCGCGGGACGGGTGTCGGACTCGGGCGAGGGGCGGTGGACGATCAAGGCCGCAATCGACGAAGCCGTGCCGGCCCACGTCCTGACGGCGGCGCTCTACGAGCGCTTCAGCTCACGCGGCGAGGCGGAGTTCGCTGACAGGCTCCTGTCCGCGATGCGCTACGAGTTCGGCGGACACATCGAGAAGCCGGCCGGCACGTGATGAGCGAGCCCCACTCCGACGCCCTGGTCTTTTTCGGCGCCACGGGCGACCTGGCCTACAAGAAGATCTTCCCGTCGCTTCAGGCGATGCTGAAGCGCGGTCACCTCAGCGTGCCGATCATCGGCGTGGCCAAGGCCGGCTGGAACCTCGACCAGCTCAAGGCCCGCGCCGGGGACAGTCTCGAGAAGCACGGGGGGCTCGATCCCGCGGCGTTCGACAAGCTGTGCGGCCTGCTGCGCTATGTCGACGGCGACTACAAGGACCCGACGACGTTCCAGGCCATCCGCAAGGGGCTCGGCGCCGCCCGGCGGCCGGCGCACTACCTCGCCATCCCACCCATGCTGTTCGAATTGGTCGTGGAGCAGCTCGGCAAGGCGGGCTGCACCAACGGCGCCCGCGTCATCGTCGAGAAGCCCTTCGGCAGCGACCTCGCCTCGGCGCAGGAGCTGAACCGGGTTCTGCTCGGAGCCTTCGACGAGACGTCGATCTTCCGGATCGACCACTACCTCGGGAAGCGGCCTGTGCACAACATGCTCTTCTTCCGCTTCGCGAACGCATTCCTCGAGCCGTTCTGGAACCGCAACCACGTCGAGAGCGTGCAGATCACCATGGCGGAAGACTTCGGGGTCCAGGGCCGGGGCGCCTTCTACGACGAGACCGGCACCATCCGCGACGTGGTGCAAAACCATCTCTTCCAGGTCCTGGTCAACCTGGCCATGGAGCCGCCCGTCAGAACGGACAGCGAATCCATCCGCGACGAGAAGGTCAAGGTGCTCAAGGCCATGCCGCCGCTCGACGCGAAGAACCTCGTCCGCGGGCAGTTCCGCGGCTACCGGAAAGAAGCGGGGGTGGCGCCGGACTCGAAGGTGGAGACCTTCGCGGCGCTGCGGCTGGACGTCGACTCCTGGCGCTGGAAGGGCGTTCCCTTCTACATTCGGGCGGGGAAGTGCCTGCCGGTGACGTGCACGGAGATCGTGGTTCGGCTGCGCCAGCCTCCTACGATGTACCAGGGCTTCGACCTGAAGCCGAATTACTGCCGGATGCGGATCAGTCCCGACATCACGATCGCCGTCGGGACGAACGTCATCGCGCCGGGGCAGGAGACGGTCAGCGCATGTTCAGAGATGCTCGCGAGCCGTCACCCCCGCGCGGACGAGATGGACGCGTACGAGCGCGTGCTCGGAGACGCGATGGCGGGGGACGCGACATTGTTCGCCCGCGAGGACTACGTGGAAGAGGCGTGGCGCATCGTCGATCCGGCGCTGAAGGCGGGTACCCCGGTCTCCGAATACGCGCCGGGCACCTGGGGGCCGCCCGAGGTCGACCAGAGCGTATCGCCCCCCGGCGGCTGGCAGAACCCCGCGGTGACGAGTTGAGATGGAGATCACGGTACTCGCTGACGCCGACGCCGTCGCGCGCGGGGCGGCGGCGATCATCGCCGCCGAGGCCCGGGCCGCCGTCGCCGCGCGCGGTCGGTTCATCGTGGCCGTCAGCGGCGGCCACACCCCGTGGCAGATGCTCCGCGCCCTGGCCGGCGAGGACGTGCCGTGGAAGGGCGTGCACGTGGCGCAGGCGGACGAGCGCGTGGCGCCCGCGGGAGATCCGGACCGGAACCTACGTCACCTGCGCGAGACCCTCCTCGAGCATGCCCCGCTGCCCCCAGAGCAGATCTATGCGATGCCGGTGGAGTCGCCTGATCTTCAGGCCGCGCCCGCGCAGTACGCGCGGATCCTTCAGGACATCGCCGGCTCGCCGCCGGTGCTCGACCTCGCCCACCTGGGCCTGGGGCCCGACGGCCACACCGCGTCCCTGGTGCCCTCGGATCCGGTCCTCGAGGTGATCGACGCGGACGTCGCGCTCACCGGCGGGGTCTACCAGGGCAGGCGCCGGATGACGCTGACGTATCCCATGCTGAACCGGTCCCGGCGAATCTTGTGGGTGGTGACCGGGAGCGAGAAGGTTGCTATGCTTGCGCGCCTGCGCGCCGGCGACCGCTCGATTCCGGCCGGCCGGGTGCGCCGGGACCAGGCGCTCGTGATCGCCGACCGCGCGGCGGCAGGACACTGACGGAACGGAGGAACGACGATGTCGGAGAAAGATTCGGGACCCGAGCTGGTACGCGACCTCCACCAGGGGAAATACAGCGACGGCCATCCGCTCGACGACGTGCACTACCTCGAATGCAAGATCATCCTGAAACCCGACCGCTTTACGTCTAGGCAGGGCTTCGTCGATTTCGCCAAGCTCGTGCGTCGCGCGGCGGAGAAAGCCGACGTCGATCTCTCCACCGACCACCTGGATGGCCAGAGGCCGCAGATCAAGGAAGTGGTCTTCCTGGACACCAAGGACTTCAGGCTCTACAATAACGCGTTCATCCTGCGGCGGCGCATCACCTATGAAGACGGGTTTGCGGTAGGCGATCCGGAGATCGTCTTCAAGTTCCGGCACCCGGACATGCAGAAGACCGCCGAGTTGGACGTGCGCCCGCAAATCCCCGGTGTCTACAAGATCAAGTTCAAGGCGGAGGCCCTGCCGCTCAAGGACGCGCTGGGTGGGATCCGCGTGCTGTTCTCTCACAATGCAGAGTTCGGCCTGAGCCAGATCAAGGCGGCCGACCGTGTGTCCATGGGGACCCTCGTCCACCTGTTCCCGTGCCTGGCGCCCTTGAAGATCTCCGCTACCGACTCGGTCGACCTCGTCAACCAGACGATCGTCGAGGAGGTCCTGCTGGAGCTTGGGAAGCTTGATTTCGGCAAAGGAGTCATCGCCAAGTGCGACGCGGCGCTGTGGCGGGCGAGGGGCGATCACGGGTCGCTCATCGGTGAGTTCTCGTTCCAGGCCAAGTTCGACAAGCGGGACGAGCTCCATCCCAAGGTGAAGCGTCGCTCCGAGGATTTCTTCGCCTCGCTCCAGAACATCGCGCGTGACTGGGTGTCGCTTGGAACGACCAAGACGGGGATCGTCTACCGTCTCAAGGGCAACCCGCCACAGAGCCATGAGTGACGGGAATCGTGAGTGACACGGGGGCGTCGAAGCGCACGGCGACGCTGGGCGAGATCTTTCTCGCCTTCCTGCTGATCGGGGCCACGAGCTTCGGCGGCGGCGTCGTCGCCTACCTGCGAAGCAGCCTCGTCGACAAGCACGGCTGGCTCGACGACAGGGAGTTCGTCGAGCTGCTGTCGATCAGCCAGACACTGCCCGGCCTGAACGCCACGAACATGGCGGTCCTCGTGGGAGACCGTCTGCGCGGCGCTTTGGGAGCCGCGGCCGCGATATGCGCCATCTGCCTGCCCGGCGCGCTGGTCATGATCGGAGCGGGCATACTGTACCGCCGGCACGGCGACAGGCCGGCCGGGACGGCCATGCTTCACGGCGTGGCGGCCGCGGCGGTCGGCCTGATCCTGGCGACGACGGTGCAGCTCGGCCGGAAGTCGCTCCACCATGTCGTCGACCTCGTCTTCGTCGCGCTCACGGTCATCGGTGTCAACGTGCTTCACCAGTCCGTCCCGCGGGTGCTCGTTGCCGTCGGAGTGATCGCGATTCTGTGGTACCGGCCCCGCGCGTTCGATCAGGGGCGCTCGGGCTCATGAGCCAGCTCCCGGCCCTCATCGGGGTGTTCGCCTATCTCTCGCTGCTGACCATGGGGGGCGGCATGGCCGCCTTCCCCGAGCTCAAGGTCCTCACGGTCGACGTCCACCGGTGGCTTACCTTTCCGCAGCTCATCCACCTGTACAGCGTCGGGCAGATGGCTCCCGGACCCAACATGATGATGGTGGCGTCGATCGGAGAATGGGTCGCGGGCTTGCCGGGCTCGGTGGCGGTCCTGCTCGCCTTCTTTCTGCCGACGGCGCTGCTCACGCTCGTCGTGGGACGCCTCTGGATCAGGCTCGAGACGTGGCCGTGGAGGGCGTCGATCCAGCTCGGACTTGCGCCCGTCTCCATCGGCCTCATCCTGGCCGGCTGCCTGACCATCGCCGAGGGGGCCGTGACCGGCTGGCTTGCCGTCGTCATCATGATCGCCGTGTTCGCGGTGCTGCTCCGCACCAGGATCAATCCGGCCCTTCTGGTCCTGGGCGGCGCGTTGATCAGCCTGTTCGCGTTCAGTGCCCGCTGAGCCGGGAGGTAGGAACATGCGCGTGGGAATCGCCACCGATCACGGCGGCTTCGGCCTGAAGGAGGAGATCGTCGCACGGCTCCGCGCGGCGGGGCACGAGGTCGTCGATTTCGGCGCCCATGGCTTGAATTCCGGCGACGACTATCCCGACTTCGTTATCCCGCTCGCCCGAGCCGTGACGGCGGGGACCGTGGAGCGCGGCGTGGCGATCTGCGGCAGCGGTGTCGGCGCGGCCGTCTGCGCCAACAAGGTTCCGGGTGTTCGTGCCGGCCTGATCCAGGACCACTTCTCGGCCCGGCAGGGTGTCGAGGACGATCACATGAACATCCTCTGCATGGGCGGGCGGGTCGTGGGGCTGGAGGTCGCCTGGGATCTCGTCCAGACGTTCCTCGCGGCCGAGTTCAGCCAGGCCGAGCGGCACCTGCGCCGCCTGGGCAAGGTGGCTGCCCTCGAAGCGAGACGAAGCGCGCAGTAGCTCCGCCGCCCTGCTTGGCGAGCTTGGCCGCCCGCTGAGCTTCACTCGCCGGCCAGCAGCGATCGTTTTGCCGCGGCGAACTCCTTCAGCTTCTCCGCGCCGACCTTCGGATACCTGAGATCGAGCGAGCCCAGTGTCCCGACGACGGCGGCGGCGACTACGAGACGGGTAAACCACTTGTTGTCGGCGGGCACAACGTACCAGGGCGCGTCCTTGGTGGCGGTGTGTCGGATCATGTCCTCGTAGGCCTGCATATAGTCGTCCCAGAACGCGCGTTCCTTGAGGTCGTTGGGCGAGAACTTCCAGTTCTTCTCGGGGTTCTCGAGGCGCTCGAGGAAGCGCTTCTTCTGCTCTTTCATCGACACGTGGAGGAAGAACTTTCGAATGACGACACCGTTGCGCGTCAGGTACCGCTCGAAACTTCGAATGTCCTTGTAGCGCTCCTTCCAGATGTCCTTGGTGACGAGCTCTGGCGGAATCTTTTGCTTCTCGAGAAACTCCGGGTGCACGCGCACCACGAGCGTCTCCTCGTAGTAGCTGCGATTGAAGATGCCGATGTGCCCGCGCTCGGGCAGGCTCTTCATGCAGCGCCAGAGGAAGTCGTGGTCGAGGTCTTCCGCGGACGGCGACTTGAAGGAGGTGACCTGGCAGCCCTGCGGGTTGACGCCGGACATGACGTGCTTGATGGTGCCGTCCTTCCCGGCCGCGTCCATGGCCTGAAAGATGAGCAGCACCGCCCAGGAATCCTGCGCGTAGAGCATGTCCTGGAGCTCGGCCAGCGCCTCGATGCCCATGACGAGCGCTTCCTTGGCGCGCGGCTTGTCCTCGGAGCCGAAATCGAGCGTGTCGCCAGGGTCGACGTCCTTCAGGCGGAAGCCCTCGCCGTCGGTGATCCGGAAGGGCTTCGCGAAGCTTCGGGATCTCTTGATGAGTGCCTTCATCTTCATGGGCGACCTCCTTCATCGCGGTCCGCTTCTTCGCGCCGACTGGGATGGCGGCGATACTGTGCCACGGCCACAGGAGGCCTGTCGACACACATCAAGGGCCAGGTGTCAGTACCTCTCGGTCACTCGCGAAAGGCCTTTCGTGGAAAGACGTAGGGGGTGTCGCGCAAGAGTGGCTGGCGATTCGGCTCCCGGCGGCGAAGCGCATAGAAGCGGACGGTTTCGGCGCTGAGGTCCACCTCGCATCGGACCAGGCGGTGGGGCCAGAGGGGATCCGCCTCGAAGGCGCGACCGAGCAGGCTCACGGTGCCGGTTTCCGAGGTGCGTCGGATAAAGATCACGACCCCTTCGGGCCGAGCCTGCAAGTCCGGTTGCCACGAGGCCGGGAACGGACGTCGCGGGGGAGCGCCTTCGACGCGTGCGCCGGCCCGCTGGCGGTAGGCGCTGACATAGCGGCGGGGGCGTTCCTGGAGGGCGGCGAGCGAATCGTGGTAGAAGCGCGCCCAGACCTTGGCTTGCTAGCGGCCGTTGAGGTTTTCGATGGCGGCCTTGAATCCGCTCTCCTGAGGAGGCGCGAAGACCGGAATGACGACGAGCGCATAGGAAATGCAACGCAGGATCTGATCTCCCTGGCCAATCCTCGGGGGAGCCGGCTGTGGGCAGCGTGAGGGGCCGCGCGAGGAGCGCGACGGGGGAGGGGGGCTCGAGCGATGGCGTGAGGCCCGCGTGATCCTCCTGGGCTGCTGGGCGAGGGCAGGGCGTGGGCAGGGAGCGGGCAGAGGGGTGCAGCGGGGCAGCGCCGAAGGCGGGAGCGGGGCCGCGGCGAGGAAAGGCAGGGGACGCCGCCAGTGACGTGAGGGCAGCGGGCGCGGGTGGGGCGGGGCCTGGCGGCTCGAGGGCGCGGGCGCGGGGGGCGAGGAGGGGCCTGCCCGGCGAGGGGATCCTGCACGGGGGCGATGACGCGCAGCCGGCGGCCACCGCGGGGACAGGGGAGGACATCGACGGCGCACACGCGGCGCAGCAGCGTGGCCCACCTGCCCGCGCCCGGGGGGCCGGCGCCGCGGGGGCGGGCATCGCCCGCATGCGCCGTCAGGGCGGGCGCCGGGGGTCCGTCGCGGACGACCCGCGAGCGCCAGCGAGCAGGGGGGGCGCGCGCGCCGTGATCCACCACCGCGAGGATCGCGGGGCAGGGGATGATGGCCGCGAGCTTTGCCCTGCACTCGATGGGCTCGAACAGCAGATGGGAGGGGCCATCGCGCCACACCGTCTTGAGCTCGACCAGGACGCGTCCGTCGGCGCGGAGGCGCACGTGATCCTGGGCGAGCAATCGCTACGACGAAATCAGGGCAGCACCCGGTTGAACGCCTTGCAGTTGCGCGGCCGGTAGACCTGGAAGTCCCCGCGATCGATGGTCATGACATCGAGCGTGTTGACGAGCTCAGCCAGCCACACGAGCGTCGCTCCGCGAGATCCATCTCACGATCCGAGCACGTCCAGTGTCTGCAGAATGTCCCGGGCGACGGCCTCCTTGACGCCGCCACTGCCGCCGGAGCAGGATGGCGCGGATGGCCCCCGATTTGGAGCATGAGCGCTGGTTGTGGCGGTTGCGGTTTCCAACGGACGTGGAGCGCGCGTTCCAGCATGACTACTTCCACAAATCCATCACGTTCTTCCGAATCGGGCATCTCGTGGCTCTCTTGCTCGTCGTATTGCTCTTCGTCCAGGGTCTCTTGCAGGGTCTTTCGCCCGCAGTGCTCGCCGGCCCCATCTTCCCCGCCATCGCCGGGTTGACCGGCCTTCTCCTTTTTTCATTTCACCGAAGCTTTGAATCCGTGTGGCAGCCGGCCGCGACCTGTGCCGGCTCCGCGCTCAACCTCTACCTCATCTACGCGCTGGTATCCCTGGGCGCTCGATCCCTCCCCACGGCAGATCCGAAGTTCAATTTCTTGTATGTGGTGCTCCGAGAGTGCTTCCTCCTGGTGGCCACGTTCGTGGTTCCGCGCCTCACGTTCCGGTGGATGATGGTGGCGTTCGCCGCGCAGCTTGCGGGCGCCACCGTCATCCTGGCGTCCACGACATCCGCGCCCATTGCACGCATCGCCCAGGCTCAGGGAATATTCGCGCTTCCGATTGCGATCCTCCTCCTCCTGAGCGGCTACACCCTGGAAAGGTACCGGCGCAGCGACTATCTCGCCAATCGCTTGCTGGACGCGGAGCGTGAGAGATCAGAGAGTCTCCTCCTCAACATTCTGCCGGCGTCGGTGGCGGCGCGGCTGAAGGCGAACCCGGAAGCGATCGCGGACAGCTACGGCGAAGTCACCGTGCTGTTCGCGGACATCGTCGACTTCACGCCTCTCTCCGCCCGCCTTGCCGCGCCGGAGCTTGTCCGGTTACTGAACCAGATCTTCTCGGCCTTCGATTCGCTGGCCGACAAGCACGGGCTGGAGAAGATCAAGACCATCGGCGATGCCTACATGGTGGTCGGCGGCCTGCCCGACCCGCATCCCGCCCACGCCGTGGCGGTCGCCGACATGGCGCTCGACATGCAGCAGGAGATCGCGCGATTCGTCCGGGGATCGAGCGAGCCGCCCCGGCTCCGCATTGGAATCGACACCGGCTCGGTGGTCGCCGGCGTGATCGGAACGAGGAAGTTCGCCTATGACCTCTGGGGCGATACGGTCAACATGGCCAGCCGGATGGAATCGCACGGCAGCCCAGGGATGATCCAGGTGACTGAACGGGTCTTTCGATGCCTTCGTGACCGTTTCGACTTCGGGGCTCCACAACAGCTACAGATCAAGGGTCGCGGCGTGATGACCACCTACCAGCTCGTCGGACGCAAGCCACTGCCAGCAGCATGAGGCGGGGTCACGGCCATCCGTGTCGACCTGTGGGAATCCGCCGCCCGCGGTCAACGCGGCGCCCAGAGGGCGTGGAGAGCGGGCGGATAGCGACGAGGTTATCAGGACAGCACCAGGTTGAACGCCTTGCCGCTGCGCGGCCGATAGACCTGGAAGTCCCTGCGATCGATGGTCATGACATCGAGCGTGTTGACGAGTTCAGCCAGCCACACGAGCGTCGCATCCGCGAAGTCTATCTCGCGATCTGCATACCGGGCAATGATCGTCACGATCTCGTCGAGGTCGACCTTCCCGGCCTCACCTCGCCGATGCTCGCCCGCTTCGACTGGACCCGCCTGCCGCGCCCGGTGATCCCGCTCGATGACGGGGTGGCGTGGCATTCGCCTTAGCTAAACGACTTAGTCTTTTCTTGGTGCACCGTTCACATAAGGTTTCAGCGCCGCATAGATAAAGCTGTTCACGGGCGTGGGGATAGCGTGGCGCCGGCCAAGCTCGACCACCTTGCCGGCAAACCAGGGTAGCTCGATCCGGTTGCCGCGGAGCAGATCGTTGCCCATCGAGGTGGTGTGGTGGGGCGGCATCGAGCGCATCATCGCGAGCGTCTTGTCGACGCTGTCCGGCGGCAGCTTGACGCCCTCGGCGAGGCCGACGGCGACGGTTTCGCGCAAGGCCGCCTCGTAGAGGGT
>DASYVT010000181.1 GCA_035936835.1 Candidatus Methylomirabilota bacterium
GGTCCTGCCGCAGGCGAACTTCGCACTGCTGCTGGTGGCGATCACGAGCTTCGACCTGAAGACGCGCCGCAACAACTACTCGAGCTTGTGGATCAGCCTCGCGATCCTCTATCTGGCCGCGGTCTACGCGTGGGACTACCCATTCGGCGTCCTGGTCGCGCTGTGGGCGGTGTGCCTGGCCGGTTTCTGGGCGTGCTCGAACCTGCGGCGGATGGGGGCCGCCCATGCCTCGGCGCCTCCACGCGGGGCCGCGATGCTGGTCGTGGGAGCGCTGGCACTCGGACTCGCCGCCTTCGTCTTCATCCCGCAGCCGGCCTTCGATCCGACCGGTCCGCTCGTCGTGTCGCTTCCTTCGTACGCGAGCTTCAAAGGCGAGATGGAGAGTCCCGCCCTGCCGCTGGTTCAGGTGGGCGGCGACTCGAGCACCATCGACCTTCGCTTTCGCGGCCGCCTGGGCGACGCCCCGGTGATGTACGTGCGAACCGGTGCGCCGGCTTACTGGCGAGGGCTGGTTTTCGACACGTACAAGGACGGCGCATGGACCGCGTCCCGCAAGGGTTTCGTGGCTCAGTTTCCGCCCTACGTGCCTTCGCGCCTGCTGGGCCCCGCGCCCCCGCACAACGCGGGCACCTTCGTCCAGGTTTTCCGGGTCGCCCGCACTCTCCCGGGCGTCATCAACGCCGCCTATCCGATCCAGAGCCTCTACGCGCCGGTCACGGCGATACGCCAGGACGCGTACGGCACGTTCAGGACGCCGGATGTATTGAAGGTTGGGATGACGTACTCGGTCGTCTCCTACATCCCGAACCTGTCCGCGCAGGAGCTGCAGCAAGATGACTGGGCATTCGGTGTGAGCCCCGAAGGCAACCATGCGTACCTCGACACCGGTTCGCTGTCGCTCGGAGCCAAGCGCCTCGCATCGGACATCGCCCAGACGGCAATTGGCACTAACGACACGCTCACCCAGTACGACCTGGTGATGGCGCTGACGACGTATCTGCAGAAGCACTACCGCTACTCGCTGGAGATCGGCCATCTGCCCCCGGGCCGCGACCCGGTGGACTGGTTCTTGTTCGACACCAAGGTCGGCTACTGCGAGCAGTTCGCGACGGCCGAGGTTCTGTTATTGCGCAGCCTCGGTATCCCGGCACGCCTGGCGACGGGCTATGGGACCGGCGATTACGACCCAGTCTTGAACCAGGCGATAGTGCGCGAGCGTGACGCACATGCGTGGGTGGAGGTGTGGTTCGCGGGCCACGGCTGGGTGCCTTTCGACCCCACACCCGGCGTGTCGGGTCTCGCCGCCACCAGGTTTCCGCACCACTGGGCGGGCGGAGGTCTGGCGCGACTGATCCCGCACCTGAGCGTCGGGGCGCCGGCCGCCGCGCTTGGCTCTCTTGGCATCCTCGGAGTCATCGGCCCCGCGATCGCCACCGCCGTTGCCGTCGTGGCCCTCTTTTTCTGGCTCCGCAGCCGGCGCCAGCGAAGGCTGGCCGTCGCCGGATCTGCCCCTCTTCCAGGCGAGTCGGAGCTGCTCCGGCTGTATGAACGCCTGCAGGCCCGCCTGGGGCGCCGGCGCGCCCCGCCCGAGACACCGCTCGAATACTGGCTGGACGTCGGGGCCCCGGAACCTGTCATCGAAGAAGTGACGCACGCCGTCAACGAGGGC
>DASYVT010000182.1 GCA_035936835.1 Candidatus Methylomirabilota bacterium
AGGTGAGGTCCACCGCGCCCACGTCTATCCCAAGCTCGAGCGAAGCCGTCGCGACGACCACGGAGAGCTCGCCGGACTTGAGGCGCTGCTCGGCGGCGAAGCGCCGCTGGCGGCTCAGGCTGCTGTGATGCGCGGCGACGGCGTCCTGCCCCAGGCGTTCAGCAAGGTGCAGCGTCACGCGCTCGACGAGGCGCCGCGTGTTGACGAAGACCAAGGTGGATCGGTGCCCGCGGGCCAATTCGGCCACGCGGTCATAGATCTCGCCCCACTGCTCATGCGTGCAGACCGCGCCCAGCTCGTCCCGCAGCACTTCGACCGCAAGATCGAGATCACGGCGCTGGCCCGCGTCCACGAGGGCGGGCAGGGGGCGGTCCGAGCCGACGAGGAGTCGCGCGGCCGTCTCGATGGGCCTGATCGTGGCCGAGAGCCCGATGCGCTGGGGACGCGGGCCGCCGCCTGCGATGACCAGGTGCTCGAGGCGCTCGAGGGACAGCGCCAGGTGCGCGCCGCGCTTGTCTCCCGCTACGGCGTGGATCTCGTCCACGATCACGGTGCGCGCTCCCGCGAGCCCGCGGCGGCCGGATTCCGACGTCAGCAAGATGTAGAGGGACTCGGGCGTCGTCACGAGCACGTGGGGCGGGTGCTTGGCGCCCTGCCGTCGTTCCGCCGCCGAGGTGTCCCCGGTGCGGACGGCGGTGCGGATGGCCGGCGCGCTGACGCCCATCTCGGCCGCCACCGTCGCCAGCTCGCCCAGCGGTTCTTCCAGGTTGCGGCGGATGTCGTTGGACAGCGCCTTGAGGGGCGACACATACACGATCTCGGTCCGGTCTTCGAGCGCGCCGTCGGCGGACTTGCGCACGAGCGCGTCCAGGCAGTAGAGGAAGGCGGCCAGCGTCTTTCCCGAGCCCGTGGGAGCGGTCAAAAGCACGTCCTGCCCTTGGGCGATGGCGGGCCAGCCCAGCGCCTGGACCGGCGTGGGCTCGGCGAATCGCCGCCTGAACCAAGCGTCTACGAGTGGATGAAACATGCGCCCAGTATAGTCACACTACAGCTCTTCTATCAGGAAGCGGTCGATCAGGCGGCGCGCGCGGTCGGGAGAGGCGAACGTCTGCGCGCGGGTGAAGGCGCGGCCGCTCGAGGCCAGGTAGAAGCGCTCGTACTGCTCGCCGCGGCTGGCGAGCGCGCTGCCCGCGAAGTCCCACGCGAGCCGGAAGATGCGCGCCCGCTGCTCGGCCGTCGTGTCCTTCGCGCCGTGGAGGAAGCGGTCGATCAGCGGCCGCAGTGAGGGATCGGCGAGCTGGGCGGAGGTCGGCGCCGCCAGCAGGTTGTGCGAGCCGAGGAGGCGGATGATCTCGTTGACGCGCGGGAACCACAACGGCAGCAGCCCCCGAAGCGCGCGGAAGGGCCGGCCGTCCGGGAACCACACCCCGTTGCCCCATTCGTACGCGCCCTGCTCGGCTGCGTTCACGCCCGCGCGCGTCATCTCCGCATAGCTCCAGATCTCCCCGAGCATCTCGGCGCCGGTGCCCGCGACCGCGTTGATCGACTCGGCCATCCGCGTGGCGACGCCCCACGCGAACTCGAGCTTGGTCTGCGCCCGGATGGACGTCTGCTGCATGATGTTCGGCTGCCAGCCGGTCGTCATCACGGTGTTGTAGACGGGCAGGTTGGCGTCGATGAAGACACGGTCGCGCGGCACTTCGACGTCGTCGAAGATCACGAAGGCGTCCTGCTCGTCGAAGCGGCTCGAGAGCGGATGGTCGAACGCGTTGCCCGGCGCGCTGTAGCTGTCGCGGCACAGGAAGGTGAGCCCGGGCGTGGCCATGGGGATCGAGAACGCGAGCGCGTAGGCGTCGGTGCCGGCCACGAGCGGCGCGCCCGGGTACACGAACAGCTCGTCGGAGAAGGGCGCCAGCGTCGCGAGGACCCTGGCGCCGCGCACGACGAGACCATGCGCGGTATCGGCGACCTTGTGCAAGGCGACCTCGTCGCCGGGCGCGGGCACGTCGCCCCGCGCCTTGTCGATGGTGGGCTGGACGATCGTGTGGGTCAGCGAGAGATCGCGCCGGGCGATCTCCTTCTGGAAGGCGACCAGGTTGGCCGCACCCCGCTCGTTGCCGTTGGCCGACCACTCGTCGGCCCGGCCCGCGAAGCCCGCCACGGTGGCGTTGAGGTAGTCGGGCGTGCGGCCCATGATGCCGACACTGAACTCCGCGCTGCGCTCGAGGCAGGCGTGCCGCCGCTCGAGATCTTCGCGGGAGCGCGGGATGACGTGGCTGACGTTGATCAGCTCGCCCGTCTCCGGGTCGGGCATCAGGCAGACGTCGGCCGCCTTGTGCTGAAGGTCGAAGAGCGCGGCGACGGAGCGCGCGGCGCCCGCGAAGGCCGGGTGAGCGGCGACGTCCCGCACGCGCTCGCTCCCCACCCAGATCCGGCGGTCGTCCTTCAGGCCGTGGAGGAACTCCTTACCGGTCCGCGCGGGCATCGGGCACCGTCGCTACAGCACCGAGCGCACGAGGCCGCCGTCCACGAGGATGGTGGTGCCGGTGATGTAGCTGGACTTGCCGGAGGCCAGGAATGCCGCAAGGTACGCCAGCTCCCGGGGATCGCCGAGGCGCCCGACCGCGGTTTCGGCCGCCCGCTGGGCGAGCCCGTCCTGCAGGGAGATGCCCAGCTCCTTGGCCCGCGCCGTCACGTTGGACAGCATCCGGTCCGTCAGGATCGAGCCGGGGCATATGTTGTTGACGAGGATGCCGTCGCGCCCGACCTCGTCGGCCAGGCTCTTGGCGAACGCCACCACGCCCATGCGGGTGGCGCCGGAGAGCACGAGATTGGGGATGACCTGGTACACGGTGCTCGCCAGGATGTTGATGATGCGGCCGCCGCCCTGACGCTTCATGTGGGGAATTGCTTCGCGCGACATCCGGGCGAAGAAGAACAGGGACCGCTCCACGGCGGTCGCCCACTGCTCCTCCGTGGCGGTGAGAGCCTTCGCCAGCGGCGGACCGCCTGAATTAGTGACGAGGATGTCGAGGCGTCCGAACCGCTCGACGGTGGCGGCGATCAGGGCTCGAATGGTGTCGGGCTTGTCGAGATCACCGGCAAAGGCCAGGACGTCCGTCCCGCTCGCGTCACGAATGGCCTGCGCCGCGCCGTCGAGCTCGGCCCGGGTGCGGCTGCATACCGTCACCTTGACCCCTTCTTCCGCCAGCACTAGGGCACACGCCCATCCCAGGCCCTTGCTGGCGCCGCCGACGATGGCCACCTTGTCCTTCAGCTCCAGATCCATAGAACGCGCGGATCTCCTCTCTCACCGGGCAGGATAGTGGTCTGTCGGCGTCGATCTGTCAAGGCGAGCAGGGGTGCTCACCTGGGACGTGGGACATCACCTTCGGATGGGATGAGATGTCCTATCTGCTCGAAGGCGATGTTGTTATCGAGCAGGATGGCCAGCAGCCGATCACCGTTCGGCCGGGCGATTTTCTCAACTGTCCGAAGGGCACGAAGAGCCGTTGGATCATCAAGAAGACCTGCAAGAAGGTCTTCGTCCTTCGGAGTCCGGAGCCGATGGGCTAGTGCTCCCACCGATGCGGGCCGCGTCCTCAAAGGAAACCCTGAGAGGCGCGGCCCTTCGCTGTGTGAGCGGATCTCGTCCCTAGACCCAGCCCAGTTCCTTCATGGCCAATCCAGCATGCCAGATCTTCGTCATGTGCCGGATCTTCTCACCGTCAAACTCCATCACGTACACATAGTCTGTCTTCACACTCTTGCCAGTTGGTGGGCAGGGGCCACCTTGACCAGTATGAGTGCCAGAGAAGACGCCGTACGCACAGACGCTCTTCCGCTCATCGTCAGTGCCAAACGACTTTAGTTCATATCGTCCGTCAGGAATAAATGTCAGCAAACCCTTCATCCAGTCCGTGTACTGCTGCAGGTTCTTTACGCCAGCAAGCGGCTCGGCTTGCGCAGAAAAAGTAGCGTCCGTGTTGCAGTACGCTTTGCATCCTGCCCATCCTTTCCCCGTTTCGCAGGCCTCGAAGAATTTCTTGGCAATGCCTGTAATCGACGTCATGGCTCTCTCCAATTTGACAGTGGTTGGAACGTAACCGTCGGCGACTCTCGCAGAGTCACAACTCACCACTGAGCGTAGCAAACATAGAGGCCCCTTACCAGCCGCCGCCGTCCTCTCCGCGCGGCGCACACGAACCCCCTACGTGGCGCAGATGACCGGGCTGTCCGGGCCCATCTCCGGTCGGACACCTCGCGGGAGAAGCGTGCGCGGGCACGAGCGGTGGCGGCCCGAAGCGTGTGGAAAAAGAGAAGTGGCGCATTCTTCCGGTTGATGAAGTGAACGACCAACGCGCCGCCTGGCAGGGCGGCCACCGGAGGAACGCGCCATGGGCAAGGGTATCAGCAAGCCGATCGAAGCGCATGAGCTTGAACCCGTCTCGCTGAGCGAACTGATTCACCAGCACGTCCGCGTCGCGATCGAAACGGCCGTCCACGAGGAACTTCGGGCTGCGCTCGCGACGGCCCCATACGAGCGCAGCGAGGCTCGGCGTGGCTACCGCAATGGCACCAAGGAACGCACGCTCACGGGACCGACCAGCCCGATCGCACTCACGCTACCGCGCGCCACGCTGTTCCAGCCGTCCGGCGCGAAGGAAGGGACGTCGGTGATCCTCCCGCGCTATCAGCGGCGGATGCCGGTGGTGAATGAAGCGGTGGTCGCCACCTATCTGGCTGGCGGGAATACCCGCCGGATTCGCGGTGCGCTCCAATCGCTGCTCAAGGCCGCGCCCCTCTCGAAGAGCGCGGTGTCGCGGGTCATCGCCACACTGAAAGAAGGACTGGAGACATGGCGCACTCGCTCGCTCGCCGACCTCGACGTGATCTATGTCTACCTCGACGGCTTCGGCCTACGGGTGCGCAGCGCCGGGAAAGTGGTCAGCGCGTCGGTGCTGGGCGTCGTCGGCGTCCTTCCCGACGGGCACAAACACCTGCTTGCCCTGGAGCTGTGCGGCGGCGAGTCGTTCACGGCGTGGAAACGTTGTTTCGACGATCTCGTCGCGCGCGGGTTGCGGGCGCCGATGCTAGCCATCATCGACGGTAATGCCGGGCTGCGGCGCGCCGTCGGCCTAGTGTGGCCGTGCGCCGCGGCGCAGCGCTACTGCGTACACAAGCTGCGGAACCTTGAGCGGAAAGCTCCCAAGCGCGCGCTCCCCGAGATCCGCGACGACTTCCACCGCATCGTGTACGCGGCCAGTGCCGATACCGCCCGCGGCGCTTTCGTTGCCTTCGAGCGCACGTGGTCCAAACGCTGCCCCCGTGTGGTGACGAGCCTGCGAGAAGGCGGCGATGAACTCCTAACGTTCTTCGCCTTCCCGAAAGCGCAGTGGAAAGCACTGCGCAGCACGAACGTCATCGAGCGACTTCACGGGGAATTCCGGCGCCGCGTGAAAACGCAAGGCTCGCTGCCGAGCGAAGACGCGGCTGTCGTCCTACTCTTCAGCCTCGTAGCGAGCGGGCAGATAAAGTTGCGCAGGATCGACGGCTGGCGCAAAATCGCTGCAGTGCTCAGCCAGCACACGCCGGTAGCAGCATGACCTGGGACCGGTGCTCGACACGGCCGGAGGTCGCGAATCTCCCCTGCATCAGGAGGTCATCATGCGAAGGATCGTCGCGTCGCTAAGCGCAGTGCTCATGCTCGCCGCCGTCACCGCGGTGGCGCAGGAAAAGATGAAGGATCCACCCAAGTCCGGCCACGAGGGCATGGCCAAGGCCGGCGGGGCCAAATCCGACGCCGCCGTCATCGCGAAGGCGACGAGTGCCGCGCCGCCGGACATCGGCCGCAACGCCGCGGTCATGGGCATGGGCGCCGACGGCAAGATGAAGGAGCTGCGCGCCGGCACCAATGGGTGGATGTGCATGCTCGATCTCGCCGGCGACTCGATGTGCCTCGACAAGGAGTGGCAGGCCTGGGGCGACGCCTGGATGAACAAAAAGGGCCCGCCGAAGCCGCAGACGGTCGGCGTGGCCTACATGCTCAAGGGCGACAAGGGCGCCAGTAACACCGATCCGTACGCGACGAAACCGACGGCTGACAACCAGTGGGTCGTGAGCGGACCGCACATCATGCTCCTTCCGACGGACGTCAGTCAGTTCGACGCGTTTCCGACGGATTGGACCAAGGGTGGTCCGTGGGTAATGTGGAAAGGAACGCCGTACGCCCACATCATGGTCCCGACGACGTCGATGGCGAAATCAGCGTCCAAGGCTCCGGCCGAGAAGAAGGCCGCCGACAAGAAATAGACCCGGCGAGGCAGGACGCGTGGCCGCGCTGCTCCTGGTGCTCGCGCCCAAGAGCGGCGGCCACGCGATCTTGATCCTAGAAAGCGAACGCGGGGAATAGCGGGTTCACGGAAGACTTGTAGGAGGGAGGACCGGAAGAGGGCCCGCTCAATTTCCACATCAAACGGGACGCTACCGCACGAGCACACCGCATTCGATCCCTCGCCCGCGAGCCCATAGGAAACATTGACGCCAGTTCGCATCACGCGGCCCCATGCAGC
The DNA here is from genome assembly GCA_035936835.1 of Candidatus Methylomirabilota bacterium. Lineage (NCBI taxonomy): Bacteria > Methylomirabilota (SeqCode) > Candidatus Methylomirabilota bacterium. The sequence continues at coordinate 6,573 of DASYVT010000182.1, forward strand.
GGGCATCCAGGACCCCCTGAAAGACCCCGGTGCCGTCGAGCCGCCGGCCCCTGAGCCCTCCCTGGAGCCGAGACCGCCCGGCTCTGATCCGGATGAAACCGGTTGTGCCCCGTCGCGGGCTGGTCCCTGAGCCGCTTGCTCCGGTCGATCTCTATGCTCTTCATGACTCCTCCTGTCCCTTGACGTGAGAGGGGACGCACACTTTGGACTTGACGGGCCCCTTATCCGCGCTGTATCAGGGGCCATGGTCCCTGCATCGCCGCCCAGCGGCGGCGCCGGTGCGTTCCAACGAGATCGTGCCCCGTTCACCGACCTCTGAAGGGAGATCCCCGATGATCGCACGCCTCCGGATCGCGGTCCTGACATTGGCCCTCGTGGGGGCTCTGATCGGCACCCTAAGCGCGGCCTCATCCGTCGCGGCCCAGGACGCCCTCCGTGCGCCGCTGCCGACCCCGGTAAAAGCCAAGCTGGGCATGCTGAACGTGCCCGCGCTGTCGCCGCTCTGGCTCCTGCCCGAGTACGCGGCCAAGTACAACATCCAGATGGAGCCGGTCATGTTCCAGCGCTTCGCGGACGCGCGCACGGCGCTGGCCTCCGGCGACCTGGACATCACGGCCTTCGGCCCGCAGGACATCTCGCTCGGCCTGGGCCAGGGGATCAAGAGCATGGTGGGCGTGGCCGGCGTGGGCTATGGCAATGACTGCCTGGTCGTGCGCAAGGGCGACGACATCAAGGACTGGAAGAGCCTCGAGGGCAAAACCATCGGGGTGGGCGCCGGCTCCATCTCCTGGCTCAAGTTCGCGGCGTCCGTCCAGGAGAACGGGCTCGACTACGGCAAGCTCAAGATCATCAACATCATGGGCGGCGGCACCAACTACCTCAAGGCGCTCCAGGGCAAGGAGATCGACCTCGCGGTGGTGTGGCACCCCTTCTGCGCCCAGGGCATCGTGGACGGCTACGCCCAGTACCCGAGCATCGATCACAACCGGTCCAAGACGGTGGGCGGGCTGATCTCGATTCTGGCTGTGAACCGTGGCTTCATGGAGAAGAACCGGGACGCGGTGCAGCGGCTGGTGGTGGCCTACCTGGACGTGCTCAAGTTCGCCCAGGCCAACCCCCAGCGCTGGGCCAAGATCTACGCCGAGAAGGCCGGTCTGCCCGAACCGGTGGCCGCCGAGAGCATTCGGTACACGAAGCTGGACGCCACGCTGCCACTGGAGTCCATCAAGCGCCTGTCCAAGTTCCTGTCGGACAACGGCGTCATCGCCCGCGACGTCTCGGTTGAGCTCACCCCGGCCTACAACTACGACTTTCTGAGCCGGGCAACCGGCAAGACTCCGGCGGAGCTCGGGTTGAATCAGTAGCGGTGCTGCCGAAGCGCGGCCCCTGGTTCCTGCTGCTACCGCTGGCCCTGCTCGCGCTCTGGCACCTCGCCGTGCAGCAGCGCTGGGTGATCGAGGGGATCATCCCGGGGCCGACCCAGGTGGCCGAGTCGTGGTACCGCTGGATCTTCGGCGCGCCCACGCGATCGCTCTCGCCGTATTCGGGGACGTGGGTCGCCAATGTCCTGTACTCGTCCCGCCGGGTGCTCCAGGGATTCCTCTTCGCCGCGGCCGTGGGCATCCCCCTCGGCATCTTCGTCGGCTGGAATCGCCTGGTCGCCAGGCTCGTGGACCCCACCATCCAGATGCTCCGACCGGTGCCGATCACGGCGTGGCTGCCCTTTTCCATCGCCGTCTTCGGGATCTACGACGCCGGCGCCCTGTTCCTCATCGGGCTGGGCGCCTTCTATCCCATCGTGATCAACACCACGCACGGGGTGCGCGACACCAACCTGCTCCTGCTCCGCGCTGCGCGCATGCTCGGCGCCCGCGAGGGCACCGTGCTCTTCAAGGTGGTGCTGCCCTCTGCCTTGCCATCCATCTTCACGGGCCTCCGCCTCGGTGTCGGCATCGCCTGGACGGCCGTGATCGTGGCCGAAATGATCGCCGTCAAATCGGGGCTGGGCTACGTCCTGTGGGACGCCTATTACGTAGGGCGCATGGACATCTGCGTCGCCACCATGTTCTCGGTGGGGCTGCTGGGCTTCCTTTCGGACCAGGCGATCCTTCTCGCCTCGCGGCTCTTGCTGCGCTGGCGCACGCTCGAGGCTCATGCCTGACGCGGCCGTCGAGCTCCGCGGGGTCTCGAAGGTGTTCGTCGCCCGCGACCGCCGTGTGGTGGCGCTCCAGGACATCGACCTCAGCATCGCCCGCAACGAGTTTGCCGCCATCCTCGGTCCCTCCGGCTGCGGCAAGTCCACCCTCCTGAACATGGTGGCCGGCTTCGATCGCCCGTCCGGCGGACAGGTCCGCGTCAACGGCGCGCCCGTGGAGGTCCCGGACCCCAGCCGGGGCGTGGTCTTTCAGGAGGCGGCGCTCTTTCCCTGGTACACGGTGTGGGACAACGTGAGCTTCGGTCCCCGGACCATGGGCGTCCCCGCGGCTCAGTACCGTCCCAAGGTCGAGGCCTATCTGGACCAGGTCGGGCTACGCGGATTCGAGCGTCACTATCCGGCCGAGCTCTCGGGCGGGATGAAGCAGCGGGTGGGGATCGCGCGGGTGCTGGTCATGGAGCCCGAGGTGCTGCTGATGGACGAGCCCTTCGGGAGTCTGGACGCTCAGACCCGGCTGGTGATGCAGGAGCTGCTGCTCTCGGTGTGGGAGCGGCACCACCAGACCGTGCTCTTCATCACCCATGATATCGAAGAGGCGCTGCTCATCGCTGACAGCGTCTCCGTCATGACAGCGCGGCCCGGCCGCATCAAGAAGCGCATGGTGGTGAACCTGCCGCGGCCGCGCTCCGTGGACGTCACAACCTCTCCGGTCTTCAACGAGTTGAAGCGCGAGGTGCTCGCGCTGATCCGCGAGGAGAGCCTGCGGGCAGCCACCGAGGGCCTGGCCTGAGGCTGCAAGGGCACACATGCTGGCCGAGCTGCGGGAGCGCGACGCCACCGGCGAGATCGCCGCGATCTACGACGAGAGCGTAGGCAACATTAGCACCCTCCGGCAGCGGGCGCCCCCCTCGTGGCCCCCCTCCCCGAGACACAATCTCCCATACTCAGACACCGGCCGCCCCAGGAGCCGATGCCACGGCCGGCCGGGGCGGTTGCGCCGGAGGGCGGGCTTGGGGCGGATCGACGCGGAGCCGGCGCCGGCGCGGGGGCTCGCTCGGGCCATCGTCGGTTGAACCGAACGCCCCTTCAGCGGACCCCTGAGGCCGTAAACTTGATTACTTCAATACTTTACCAACAGTAGCGCCAGCGCCATAAGTAATCACACCTGTACCACTGTGAACCGAACCAATAATACGGCTATTTGCTCCAAGCACGATATTACCAGCTGCAGTCACATTACCTTTGACAACGCTATTAGCGCCACTTGTATAGGCAGCTTTGGCCGTCACACTACCATCGACAACCGCGCTATCTCCACTCGTAAAGCCAACACCAGCAGTAACGGAACCAGTCACATGACTGGTAGCGCCAAGCGTAACAGCCGCCTTAGCGGATACATCGCCTTTGATAGTAGTACTTGCGCCGCTCGTAAAGGCAGCACTAGAACAAATGGCATCGCTTGAGCCGCCAGCAACCAAAGTAGTAGTATCAGCACAAGCAGCAGCATTTACTGTTGATGTTCCAAACACCATAAAACTCACCAGAAGCAATGTCATAGAAATTCCTGCATGAATATTTTTCATTTGCTTTCTCCTCTGTTGCTTTAAAGGGTTTGGGTAGAAAATCCTACCACCAAGGAAGGAAAAGGGATCAGACTTTCCTTTTTCCAAGTTGCCAAAACCTCACTCCAAATCCACCATCCCCCATCAATCTTGGACGGGCGTAGGCCCCATTAACGGGGTCCTGGAGGAGGCCGGAGCGGTGAGCGTAGGCAACATTAGCACCCTCCGGCAGCGGGCGCCCCCCTCGTGGCCCCCATCCCCGTGACATAGTCTCCCATACTCAGACACCGGCCGCTACCACAGCCGCTTGTCGCCCACGCGAGCCCGACCTTCGCCTGTGATCACCTCGAAGCACGGCAAATCGTTCAGGGCCGGGGCGCCGGTTGCTTCGCCCGTGCGCAGATCGAAGCAGGCGTGATGCCACGGGCAGCGGATCGTGCCGTCGACGACGAGCCCCTCCGCCAGCGGCCCACCGTAGTGCGTGCACGAGGCGCCGACCGCGAACAGCTCGGCTCCGCGCTTCACGAGGACCACCGCCTCGCCGTGGGCGTGACCGAGCAGCGGAGCGCCATCCTGAACGCTCGCGATGGGGACGCCGGCAGAGAGATCCGGTCCGCTCGGCGCCGCCGGCTCGCTCATGTCGGTCCCTCACTCTCCCTTGCTGCGGCGCTCGTACGAGACGGAGTAGGCAGCCGACCGGGCCAGCAGAATCGGATCGGCCGAGAGCGCGATGCCGTCCGCAAGGTTGGTGGGGTCGAACACCAGCTGGCGCTCGTCGGCTGCGCCTGACGCAGAGATGCCGGCGATCTCCAGACGCCCCAGCTCGACCAGCGGTCGGTCCGCGGGCCACAAGGCCGTGACATCGTCCGTCGGATCGTTCGCCGCGGCTACCTGCAAGAGCAAGCGGAACACGACCGGGCCGTTCCGGAGCCGGCTGTCCAGCTCGTCGCGCAGGAAGTTCGGGCTTCGCTTGCCGGCTTCGTCGGGCGAGAGATAGGCTTCCCCCGCCACGGGCGTCCAGCGATAGCGCCCGAATCGGCTCGTGCCGTCCGCGGCCGTGAAGAGAAAGGCGTGCTCCGCATGGTAGCTGGCCTGGGCATAGCTGGCCGGCACCGGCTTCTTCATCAGGCGCTGGATGAAGGCGCCCGCCGTGGGGTGGCAGGTCACGAAGCGGGGCACCGCATCGGGCACGGGCTTGCCGGTTGCGGGATCCGGAAGCTGAGCGCGGAGGAAAGCGAGAAACTCCTCGGGAGTCCGCACGGGGAAGCCCTCGATGGAGTTGGCCAGGATGTCGGCGCTCTTGCCACCGGCCAGCTGGAACTTCACGGACATGGCCCGCACGCCGGCGAGGCCATCGTGCACATCCGGATTCCCGTTCGAATTGGAGAAGCGGATGACGGCCGGTACCGACTGGCCCTGGAGGTGAGGCGCCTTGCTCATGCGGCGGGCATCCGGCGTGGCGCGAAAGGTGCCCGAACAGACGATGCCCTTGGCGTGGGCCGGGCGGACGCCGGGATGCGGCCCGGCGAGCGCCCGCATGGCCTCGACGAGTTGAACATGGAGAGCTCCCGGGGCGGCGGAATCAGGCATTGTGGGCCTCCTTCCCGGCCAATGCCGGGAGAGCACGGTGCGAGTCCTCGGAGTCCTGCCTCCGGCGTCGACGCCGATCGGCGCCGAGCTGCCGCCTCATTGTCGCACTCGTGGGAAGGCGACTCGCCGGGACCGGCGGCACGAGTCCGCGCCAGCTCACACGATCTCGATCGTCACTCGCCCAGGTAGAGTTCGAGTCAACTAGGGCAGGTGCCGACCCGCGATCCCTGACGATCGACTTCCCTCGAGTCCCACCAACCGCCGCGAGGCCGGCCCTCGAGCAGCGGGGTCGCCGTGGGCGAGCCAGGGACATCCCGGCGCACCTGACGCGACTACTGTTTGACGGCGCCGAACGTGAGCCCGGAGACGATGTGCCGCTGAGCGAGGAGCGCGACGAGAAGCACGGGCAGCGTGATGAGAGTGGCGGCCGCGGCCAGGGTGCTCCAGTTGATCTCCTCGTAGGAGATCATGGTGTAGACAGCGATGGGCAACGTGCGCGTGGAGCGGCCGGCCAGGATCACCGAGAAGAGAAAGTTGTTCCAGGAGAACACGAAGGAAAGGATGGCGGTGGCCATCACGCCGGGCTTGACGAGGGGGAGGGCGATGCGCCAGAAGGCGCCGAAGTACGAGCAGCCGTCGATCAGAGCCGCGTCTTCCAGGTCGGCGGGGACGTCCTCGAAGAAGGAGATCATCACCCAGATGATGATGGGGAGGCCCACGATGAGATGCGTCAGGATCAGCGCACCGTAGGTGTCCACCATCCGGAGACGGCGAAAGAAGATGTACCAGGGAATCAGGTAGGCGATGCCGGGAATGATGCGCGCCACCAGGATGACCACGGCCAGCCGCTGCTGGCGCCAACGAGCTATCGAGTAGGCGGCGGGGAGCCCCACGGCCAGACCGAGCGCCGTGCAGCCCGCCGCCACCACCAGGCTGTTCCACGTGTAGAGGAAGAACGGATACTTGGTGAACACCTCGCGGTATCCGGCCGCGGTGACGCTGAAGCGCACAAAGGACGGCGGGTAGGCCATGGCCTCGACCTGTGGCTTGAGCGAGAGCGTGATCATCCAGTAGAAGACGAAGACCGTGGGCAGCATGAACAATCCGGCGAGACCGTAGAAGCCGGCCGTGGACAGCCAGGGATGCCGGCTTCCCCTCACCACGTCACGCTCCTCCGGACCTTGATCAGAATCAGCGAGGCGCCCATGACCACGGCGAAGAGCGCCACCGCCATGGACGAGGCGTAGCCCATGTTGAAATAGGAGAAGGCCTGGTTGAAGAGCAGGATGTTGATGGTCTCCGAGGCATTGGCGGGCCCACCCTGGGTCATGACGAAGATGATGTCGAAGGTCTTCAGCGCGTCGATGGCGCGGAAGAGGACGGCCACCACGAGCGCAGGTCTAAGCAGCGGGAGCGTGATGTGCCAGAAGGCCCGCAGCGTCGAGGCACCGTCGAGATGGGCGGCCTCGTACGGCTCACGGGGCAGGCTGGCCAGGCCGGCGAGCGCGATGAGCATGATGAGCGGCGTCCACTGCCACACGTCGACCAGGGCGAGCGCGTATAGCGCCGTCTGGCTCGAGTACGTCCAGCGCCACGGTGAGAGCCCCACGACGGAGAGCAGGTAATTCGCCACCCCGAGGCTCGGGTGGTACATCATCACGAACACGAGACCGATGGCCGTCGGCGTTGCCACCATGGGCAGGATGGCCAGGGTGCGCAGCAGTCCCCGCCCCCAGAACTCGCGGTTGAACAGCAGCGCCATCGCGAGGCCCAGGATGGTCTCGGCGCCGACGGCCACGATGGTGAAGTAGATGGTCCGCCCCACTGCCTCTCGGAAGCGCGCGTCAGCGATCGCGATCTTGCGATAGTTCGCAAGCCCGATGAAGTGCGGCGCGGTCAGGCTGGAGGCGAACCACTCCTGGAGGCTCATCCACCCCGTGTAGAAGATCGGGTAGACGATGATCACGGCCACGAGCAGCACGGCGGGGGCCGGAAAGAGCCACTGCGCGTGGCGATGCGCCCAGCGCCCGAGCCCGCGGGAGGAGATCCGCACCCTTCTCGCGCTATCTCTCCGTCCGGTTGAGCATGTCCTGGAAGTCCTTCTGGGCTTGCGCCAGGACCTGGGCGGGCGGCGCGCCCTCGATGGCCTTCTGAATGGCCACGCCGATGATGTCCCGATACTCGGTGACGCCGACGATCTCGGGCAATCCCTGCCGGCCGATCTTGAGCGAGGCCTGATAGGCCTGGTACCAGTCGGCGGGCATCTTGGGCTTGGCCTTGACCTCTGGGCTGTCCCAGGTCGAGGTCCGGCCCACGCCGACCCCGGCCATGAGTTCACGCACCGCGTTCGCCTTGTTGGTGGCCCACTGGCAGAAGAGGTAGGAGGCTTCCTTGTTCCGGCTCTGGGCATTGACGGCCATGCCCGTGATGTAGATCGGCGAGAAGTGCCCTCCGGGGCCGGCGGGTAGCACGGCGTATCCCACCTTGCCGACCACCTTGGACTTGGCGGCGTCCTCGAACTGGCTCGCGAAATTAACGCCGTCCATGTAGATGGCGACCTGTCCCTGCATGAAGGACGCCGAGCACTCGTACCAGTTGAAGTTGACCACGCCCGGCGGCCCGTACTGCCGGAGGAGCTTGCTGTAGAGATCGATGGCGGCCACCTGCTCCTTGCTGTCAAGGGCGGCTTTGCCGTCCTTCAGGTAGGTACCTCCCATGGGAAACAGAATGCTCGGGTACTGGGTCGCGTTGGCGTTCTTGAGCCCGCGAAGGACGATGCCGTAGGTGCTGGGAGGCGCGTGGAGCTTCTGCACGAGCGGCTCGAGGTCGCTGAGCGTCTTGGGTGGCGTGAGATTCTTGGGTTCGAAGAGGTCCTTACGGTAGAAGAAGACATTCGCGTCGATGAAGGCCGCGAGAGCGGAGATGCTCCCGTCGGGCTGGGTCACGCCGGCGCGGGCGCCAGGGGAGAAATCGTTCCAGTCGAAGTCGGGGCTGGTCAGGGTCGTGTCCTGGAGGAACTTGTTCAGCGGGTGGTACCAGCCCGCCTTCCAGAAGCGCTTCTTCTCGACATGGAGCGAGGTGAAGAAGGCATCGATCCCGCCCGAGTTCGCCGTCATCTCGACCGTCATCTTCTGACGGGCCTGGATCTCCGGCAGGGTCTCCCACTTGACCTTCATCCCCGAGAGCGACTCGAACTCGGGGATATTCTTCTCGAGCACATCGACGAAGGGGTGCTTGGTCAACATCAGGAAGAGATCCTTGCCCTGGAAGCGCTTCCAGTTGAAGCTCTGCGCCCTCGCCGGCGTGAAGACGGAGGGTCCTGCCGTGGCGCCGGCGGCAGCGGTGGCGAGAAAGGCGCGGCGGGTCAGTCGGCGAGCGGCCATTCTTGGCCTCCTCTCGTACGGTAGGCGGCATAGCCTCCGGCGGGCCACTGCCCAGCGCGGACGAACCGTGGCATCTCACGCCGATCCTGTCAGAGCGCGCGGGCCAAGTCAAACCGGAGCCTCGAGGCGGCGCGCCGCCCCGGCTCCGGATGGACCTCGCGACGCCTCGGTGAGATAGTGGGAGTTCAAACCATGGCCGAACAGACTCTTCAATCCGTCGCCTTCCCGACCCTCGACGAAGCCCAGGTCAGCGAGTTTGCCCGCTGCACCATGGCCACCTCCAAGCGGTTTCGGAACGGGGAGACACTCATCGGGATGGGCGATCGCGACTTCAAGTTCTTCATCGTCAAGTCCGGTGAGGTAGAGATCGTCGATCATACGGGTGACAAGCCGAAGACGGTCGTGGTCCATGGGAAGGGCCAGTTCACCGGTGACATCTCTCACCTCACCGGCCGCGCGTCGGTCATCAGCGCCGTGGCCAGAGGCGATTGCGAGGTGGACGAGGTCTCGGGAGATACGCTGAGAGGTGCGCTCAACCAGTGCCCGGTCCTGAGCGACATCGTCCTGCAGGCCTTCATCGCCCGGCGGCAGCTCCTGCGCGAATCGCCGGACTTCGTGGGGCTGCGGGTGATCGGCTCGCGCTACTCCACCGATACCTTCCGCGTTCGCGACTTCCTGGCCAAGAACCGCTCGATCTTCACCTGGGTGGACGTGGAGACCGACCCCGAAGTCGGCCGGCTGCTCAAGCACTTCGGGATGAGCGAAGCCGACACGCCGGTGGTCGCCCTCGGCGACTTACTGCTCCTGCGAAACCCTTCAAACCTGCAGCTGGCCGATGCCATCGGCCTCCATCAGCCGCTGGAGCGGACAGTCCATGACTTGGTCGTGGTGGGAGCCGGGCCGGCCGGGCTGGCCGCGGCGGTCTACGGGGCCTCTGAAGGATTGCAGACGGTCTTGCTGGAGTGCATCGCGCCCGGGGGGCAGGCGGGTAGCAGCATGCGTATCGAGAACTATCTGGGCTTCCCCACGGGTATAACGGGTGCCGACCTGGCGGAGCGCGCCATCCTGCAGGCCAACAAGTTCGGTGCTCGCCTGTCCGTCCCTTCTCGGGTCATGCGCCTGGGTTGGGACAAGGGCTACTCCGTCATGGAACTGGAGGACGGCGAGACCGTGGCCACGAAGTGCCTGCTGATCGCCACCGGAGCCGACTATCGCCGGCTGGACGTCGAAGGCTGCGAGCTATTCGAGGGAAAGGGCGTCTACTACGCGGCGACCGTCGCCGAGGGGAAGATGTGCCATGGAGCGCAGGTGGTGGTGGTGGGCGGCGGTAACTCCGCGGGCCAGGCCGCGGTCTTCCTTTCCCAGCATGCTAGCAAGGTCTTCCTCCTGATCCGCGGCGACGATCTGTACAAGAACATGTCCAGCTATCTAGTCCATCGGATCGAGCAGACGGGCAATATCGAGCTTCTCACGTGCACCAAGATCCGGCGGATGAGCGGCGATGGCCATCTCGCTTCTGTCGACATCGTCAACGAGAAAACCGGGCAAGCGCGCACGGTGGAAACGCCCGGGGTGTTCAGCTTCATCGGAGCGGTGCCGCGGACCGACTGGCTGCCGCCCGAGATCGAGAGGGACGCCGCGGGATTCATCCGGACCGGCGCAGCCCTGGCGCAGTCTCCCCACTGGACCAGCCGGCGGCACCCGTTCTTGCTGGAGACCAGCCGCCCCGGAGTGTTCGCCGCCGGCGATGTACGGTCAGGCTCGATCAAGCGCGTCGCCTCGGCCGTCGGCGAAGGCTCGATGGTGGTCCAGTTCGTCCACGAGTTTCTCAAGGAGATGTGAGGGCTCACGACTTCGCTGTCGAAGGCTCCGGGGGCCGGCGCTCCCGCCAGTCGGTGCCCTGCTCGTAGGCCCAGCCGATGCGCAGTGCCATCGCCTCCTCGCCCGCATGGCAGACGATCTGTAGCGATAGCGGAAGGCCGGCGGCGGTGAAGCCGTCCGGCACGGCGAGAGCGCAGAGACCGAGATAGTTGACGGCCCGGGTGAAGTGCGCGGCGGTGCCGGACTGGTCCGCCTGGTCGATCGGGATGGGCGGCGTCTGCGTCGTCGGCGTCAGCAGCGCGTCGACGTCGGCGAGCGCGGCAGCGACGACCCGCCGGCGCTCTTCCCGCTCCGCCAGTGCGAGCAAGTAGTCGCGCGCCGAGAGGCCTCGCCCGATCTGTATGCGCGGGCGAACGTGCGGGTCAATCGGCAAGCTCTCGTCGTCGACGAGATGCCCGACGAACCGATACCCCTCGGCGCCGATGATGCGCCCGGTGGCCGCGGCGTAGTCGCTGAACCGATGCGGTAGCGCGGGGCGGACGATCCGGGCGCCGAGCTTGCCGAGCGTCTCGACGGCAGCGTCGTAGGCGGCCAGCACGTCCTTGTCGACGCCCGCGCGCTCCGCGTCGGGCATCACGCCGAGCCTGAGACCGGCGACCCCGCGCCGGAGCGTAGGGAGCGGATCGACGGGCGCCCACGCGAGCGTCTGCGGATCGCGCGGATCGGGCCCGTTGAGCACGCGGAAGATCAGCGCGGCGTCCTCAACGGAACGCGCCAGCGGCCCGGGCGTGTCGAGCGTGGAGGAGAGCGGCAGGACGCCGTAGGTGCTGATGCGGCCCGCGCTTACCTTCAAGCCCACGATGCCGCACCAGGCGGCGGGCAGCCGCACGGAGCCCCCGGTGTCGGTGCCGATGGCCACGGGCGCGAGACCCGCCGCCACCGCCACGCCCGAGCCGCTCGACGAGCCGCCGGGCGTCCGGTGCACCGCGAGGTCCCACGGGTTCCTCGGCGTGCCGAGATGGGTATTGGTGCCCCAGCTCCCCATCGCGAACTCGACCGTGTGCGTCTTGCCGAGGACGATCATGCCGGCGGCAATGAGCCGCTCGGCGAGGGTGGCGGTGACCGGAGACACGCGCTCGGCCCACACCTTCGATCCGCCCGTGGTGACCCGCCCCTCGAGGTCGACGAGGTCCTTGAGCGCGATGGGGACGCCGTGGAGCGGCCCCACACGGTGGCCGGCGCGGATCGCCCGGTCGGCGCCCTCGGCGGCCAGGCGCGCATCGGCCTCGTAGACGGCGATGAACGCGTGCAGGACGGAGTCCCGGCGGCGAATCCGCTCGAGCAGCGCCTCGACGGCGTCGATGGGCGAGAGCGTGCGCGCGCCGAACGCGCGAGATAGCTCGGCAACGCTGGCCCACACGGGATCGATTCGGGTCATGTGTCGTCTCCTCGAAGCGCCGTGAGTACATCTCGGCTCGGGCCACCGAGTCAAGTGCGATTCGGAGGCGAAGGCAGAGCACTCCGGCCCATAGCGTTCACGACCGCGCTGGCGCTCGGGGTCGGATTCGTGGCAACATTCCGGCTGCTCGGCCAGAAGCCGCTGCCGGTGCTCAGGCGGGAATAGCCGGTGCCGGGGCGGGAACAGAGCTGCCGACGCCGGAACAGGAGGATGCGACGATGCTGACTCCCCGAGGACTCGATCACGTGGTCCTGCGCGTTCGCGACCAGGACGCCTCACGCCGCTTCTACACCGAGGTGCTCGGCTGCACGGTCGATCGCGTCAACGAGAAGCTGTCGCTGATCCACCTGAGATTCGGCGAGGCGTTCATCGACCTGGTACCGGCGGCGGCGGGCGAGCCGCGCGGCGGTGTCGACCACATCTGCCTGTCGATCAGCTGCGACGACCTCGCCAAGGTCGCCGCCGAGCTGCGCGGCAAGGGCGTGAAGCTCGAGAGCGAGGTGGTAAGCCGCTACGGCGCCTGGGGCCAGGGGCCATCCATCTACCTCCGCGACCCCGACGACTACATGCTGGAGCTGAAACCGCGATAGGGTCACGATGACCCGAGCCGGGATGGCCGCCTCGAGCTCTACCACGTGAAGGACACCGCGCGGCGGCCGGGAGCCCATAGGCAACATTAACGCTAGTTCGCATCACGCGGCCCCATGCAGCGGGCATCCAGGACCCCCTGAAAGACCCCAGCGTCGTCGAGCCGCCGGCCCCGGAGCCCTCCCTGGAGCCGAGACCGCCCAGCTCTGATCCGGCTCCTGCGGCGATTCTGCTCCC
>DASYVT010000183.1 GCA_035936835.1 Candidatus Methylomirabilota bacterium
CCGCCTCGCCGCCGCCGCCCCGCCCAGCATCGCCTCAGCCGCCGTCCCGTTGGCCACCGCGCCTACCTGTACGAGATCCGCGGATCGAGCCAGCCGTAGACCAGGTCCGCGATCAGGTTGAAGAGGACCACGAGGGCCGAGAAGACGAAGGTGATCGACATGACCACCGGCGTGTCGTTCGAGAGGATGGCGGTGATCAGGAGCGAGCCGATGCCGGGCACGCGGAAGATCTGCTCGGTGATGACCGCGCCGGTGAAGACGCCGGGAATCTGGAGCGCCACGAGCGTCACGACCGGGATGAGCGCGTTCCTGACCACGTGCTTGAGGATGGTGACCTTCTCCGACAGCCCCTTCGAGCGGGCGGTGTTGACGTAGTCGAGCCGGACGACCTCGAGGACGGCCGAGCGCACGAAGCGCGTCATCGCCGCCCCCTGGAAGAGCCCCAGGACCGCGATCGGCATGATGGCCTGCCGCGCCATCTCCCACACCCAGCGCCACCCCGTGGCCGCGAGGTCGGCCCGGTAGATGAAGGGCAGCCAGTCGAGGTAGATGCTGAAGAAGAGGATGAAGAGGAGCCCGGTGAAGAACGTCGGGAGCGAGAAGCCGATGAAGGCAAAGGTGGTCGCGATCTGGTCGAAGATCGAGTACGGGCGCACCGCCGAGTAGATGCCGATCGGGAGCGCGACCAGGAGCCCGAGGAGCTGCGCCGTGCCCAGCACGAAGAGCGTCGTCGGCAGACGCTGCATGATGAGCGTGGACACGTCGACGCGGCTCGTGAAGGAGAAGCCCCAGTCGCCCTTGAGCATGGCCGTGACCCAGCGGACGTAGCGCACGGGAAGGGGGTCGTCGAGGCCGAACTGCGTCCGGAGGTTCAAGCGCACCTCTGCGGGGACGTTCGGGTTGGTGGCGAGCTCCTCGAAGGGATCGCCCGGCGCCATCGCCAGCACGGTGAAGAGGACGAGGCTGATGCCGAGGAGCGCGGGGATCGAGATCAGGACACGTCGGAGGAAGTACTTGGACATCGCTCGGCGCGGCCGGGGTGGGGGACCGGGCCTGCGGGCCCGGTCCCCCGATGCCTTCCTAAGCCTCGCGGTACCAGTTGGGCAGGTTCCAGAAGTCGGAGTCCCAGCCGCTCTGCTCGACGCGCATCGCATTGCCGACCGCGGACACGCGCGGGCGGAAGACGACGGGAATGACCACGACGTTCTGGATGACCAGCTCGTTCATCCTGATGAACAGCGCGGCGCGCTTCACGGGGTCGAGCTCGGACTCGGCCGCCCGGTAGAGCTTGTCGTATTCCTCGCTCTTCCAACGGGTGATGTTGCGGCCCTGCCACTTGTTCTCCTTGGAGGCGACCTCCTCGGTCAGGAACTGGCGCATGAACTGCTCGGGGTCCGGCTGCGTCATGGTCGTCGTGTACATCTGGATGTCGGTGTAGAAGTGGGTGTACGTATCCGGGTTGGCCACGTCAGAGGAGAAGTAGACCGACGCGGTCACCGACTTGAGCTCCATGTCGATGCCGGCCTTGGCCGCGGCCTGTTTGACAATCTGCTGGTTCTTCTGCCGCGGGGCATTGATCGACGTCTGATAGACCAGCTTGAGCTTCTTGCCGTCCTTGGCTCGGATGCCGTCCGTGCCCTTCTTCCAGCCGGCCCCCTCCAGGATCTGGTTGGCCTTGTCGATGTTCAGCTCCCACTTGGTGTTCTTCGAGACGAAGCGGGGCGGGGCATTGAGGAAGTTGGCAGTGGCGATGCCTGTCCGGCCGTAGATCTGCTCCTGGACGGCGGCGCGGTCGACGAGGAGGTTCAGGGCCTGGCGCACCGCCGGGTCGGTCAGGAACGGGTGCTTGGTCTTGATGCTCGAGCGCTCGCCGTCGACCTCGGTCCACGGGTCGGTGTTGTTGAGCTGGATGTGCTCGATGTTGCCCCCGGCCACGATGTCGACCCGGCCCTTGCCGCCCTGTTCCATGCGCCGGAGGATGTCGTCCTCGACCTGCATGTTCCAGGCGTAGTCGAACTCGCCCGTCTGGATGACGGCCCGTGCCGCCGAGATCGCGTCGCCGCCGCCCTTCATCTCGATGGTGTCGAAGAAAGGGCGGTTGGCCATGTGGTAGCCCGGGTTGAGCTCGCCCTTGACCACGTCGCCCGGCTTGAACTCCACGAAGCGGTAGGGCCCCGTGCCCATCGGCTTGAGGTTGCCGGGCGCCTCGCGGGACTTGCCGCCCTTGAAGGCTTCGAAGAGGTGCTTGGGGATGATCATGCCGCGGACGCCGACGAAGGGGTCGGCCCAGAAGGGCGTGGGCTTGTCGAACGTGACCTTGACCGTGTGGCTGTCGATCTTCTGGGCCTTGCAGTCCTTGTAGGTCCCGCTGGTCGTGGCCGCCGTGGCGGGATCGGCCGCGTACTCCCAGTTGAAGACCACGTCGTCGGCGGTGAAGGGCTTACCATCGTGCCACTGCACGCCCTTCTTGAGCTTCCAGGTCACCGACTTGCCGTCCTTGGCGACGCCGCCGTTCTGCACGCTCGGGATCTCGGCGGCGAGGATCGGGACCAGGTTGCCGTCGGGGTCCCAGGAGGCCAACGGCTCGTAGAAGATGCGCGAGCCGTCCTGGTCCTTCGTGCCCACCGCGAAGTGCGGGTTCAGCAGGGTCGAGCCCTGCCACCACAGCACCTTGAGCGCGCCGCCGCCGCCCCGCTTGGTGGCTTTGTACATGAGCTTGCTCTGAGCCTGGGCCACGCCGGCCGAAGCCAGCATCTGGGCCGCCAGGGGCGCCGTAAGCCCAAGCCCGACCATCATCTGGACGAAGCCGCGGCGGCTCAGGCGGCCGGCCTTCACCTCGGCGATCAGATCTCTCAGTTTATGCTCGTCCATCAGAGCGTCCTCCTGGCTGTAGTCGGGGTCGGGTCGGCGGCGAGAACGAATGGCCTCTTATACTGACCCGACCCAGCGAAGTCAAGCACGCGCGGCCCGGCTCAGGCGCCGGGCCCGCACGTCCTCGATCAGATCACGCAGTCCCCGTTCGTCCATGCCACGCGCCTCCTAACGGGTTTTCGCGGCCAGCATGCGCACGGCCACGTCGATCGCCTCGAGCATGCTCTCTGGGTTGGCGATGCCCTTCCACGCCCGGTCGAAGGCCGTGCCGTGGTCCACCGACACGCGGAGGAACGGAAGACCGACGGTGACGTTGACCCCCGAGAGGCCCGTCCACTGGCCCCGCGCCTCGTCGTAGGTGAAGCCGAGCGTCTTGACGGGCACGTGCCCCTGGTCGTGGTACATGGCCACGACAATGTCGAACTCGCCGCCTCTCGCGCGCGAGAAGAGCGTGTCGGCCGGCAGCGGGCCGTGGACGTCGAGCCCTTCGCGGCGCGCGGCCTCTGCGGCCGGGATGATCTGGGTCTTCTCCTCGTCGCCGAAGAGGCCGTCCTCGCCGGCGTGCGGATTGAGCCCGCAGACCGCGATGCGGGGGCGCGCGACTCCAAGCCCGTTCATGGCCTGCTGGGCGAGGCGAATGACCCGCAGCACGCGGTCCTCGGTGCAGAGGTCCGGTACGCGCCGGAGCGCGACGTGCGTCGTGACGTGGATGACCTTGAGCTCCCGGCCCATGAGCAGCATGGCGAAATCCTTCGTGCCCGACAGCTTGGCCAGGATCTCGGTGTGCCCCGAGTGCTGGACGCCTGCGGCGGCCAGCGCCTCCTTGTTCACGGGCGCCGTCACCATGCCGTCGATCTCGCCCGACTGGCAGAGCCTGACGGCCCTCTCGATGTAGGCGTACGCAGCACGGCCGGCCTCGGCACTGACCTGCGCCCGCACGAGTGTGGAGGCGTCGGCATTGGCGAGGTCGAGGCACTCGATGGCGCCGGGCTCGAAGCGGCACTCGGCGGTCGTCGACACCGGATGGAGCTTTCGATCCGAGCGCAGGAGCGCGAGCGTGGCTTCCATCACCGTGCGGTCGCCGATGACCACGGGGCGGCACGTCGCCGCGACTTCCGGTGTCGCCAGGGCCTTGGCGATGATCTCGGGCCCGACTCCGGCGGGATCGCCCATGGTGATGCCGAGCAGCGGGAGGCGGGAAGCCATCACGCGGGTCCTCTCGCGAGCGCGACGAACAAATCCGGCGCCCCAAAGCCGCCGGCCTTGGTCAGGATCGGAATCGTTGACGTCGAGTCGACAACGAGCCGGCCGAGGGCGAGTCCACTCGAGGGCGCGCCGCTTAGCTCGAGGCGGCGCGCGGCGAGCGCTCGCATGACAGCGTGCGCGGTTTCTCCTCCGGTGAGGACGAGCAGGGCAGGCGAGACCTCCGCGAGCACCGTTTTGACGGCCCCGGCCAGGCGCCCGGCGATGTCCCGCGCCGCGCCTTCGAGGCGGGCGTTGATTGACAGAAAGGCGGGTTTGCCGGCGCGGAGCGCGGCCACGACCTTGGCCAGGTCCGGCTCGCCCGCCGCGTCAAGCCGGGCGCCCGCCGAGCCCGACGCTTCGAGCGCATCCACCTGGGCGCGCGTCGCGGGGTGTCGACTGCCAGCGACGACGAGCCAGCCACCAGGAGCGGGCGCGGGCGGGGCGGGCGCGGCGAAGCCCCACGCGCGAGCAGCGGCGCCGGCGAGGCCGGCCGAGCCGGCGAGCAGAACTCCGGGGAGGTCTATCGCGGCCAGGGCGAGGGCATCGAGGTCCTGGTCAACCTCCGCATCTGCCACCACGAGGCCGGTCCGCATCGCGAGGGCGCGCGCAAGCTCCTCGAGCGGGCCGCGGACCTCCTTGAGCGTGATGAGCGACACGGGGAGCGGGAGGAGCGACACGGGACGGCCCGAAGTGCTCGAGAGGATCTCGACGAGGTCGGAGGTCGGGCCTGGATAGTCTGGATCCCTGCCGGTGGGGCTCTCGTGGGCCGGCTGCCCGAAGACGGAGAGCACGCCGTCCCGCACCGTGCGCCCCTGGGCCGGGAAGGCGGGGCAGACGAGCGCGGTCGTGGCGCCGGACGCGCCCATCAGGGCGTCGAGCTCGGCTGCCACCGGGCCCCTGACGGTCGAGTCGAGCTTCTTGAAGATGTGGCCGCCGCCCAGACGCGCCTCGATGCCGTCAACTGCGCGTCGTACGAGCGAAGCGGCGACGGCAGGCGGGAGCGCGCGGCTCTCGGTGTCCACCGCGGCGGCCGGCCAGCGCCCGTCGGGCAGCTCGGGCGCCACGAAGACCCCGACAGGGCCGCGTCCGGCGAAGAGGGCGCCCGCGTCACAGGCGCCGCTTAGGTCATCGGCGATGATCGTGACAGCCATGGAATCCCTGTAACCTATCACAAAGGGTGGGGCGCATGAGGGACAGGCGGGCGTCGATGTATACTCGAAGGCCATGTGGCGTCTCGCCCCCCGCATCCTGGTGTTTCTCGCCTGCGCAGCGCTTCCCGCGGGTGCCGCGCCCGCGGTTGCCACGCCCGCGGCTGGCATGGAAGACCCCGCGCGCGCCCTCGACCTCATCAAGCCGAATCGCGAGCAGCAGGCCAAGGATTTCAATGTCGCCGCGCTCGAAGGCGGCAAGTTGAGGCTCGCCGATCTCAAGGGCAAGGTGGTCTTTCTCAACTTCTGGGCGACCTGGTGCCCGCCGTGCATGGAGGAGATGCCCGCCATGGAGCGCCTCTGGCAGCGCTACAAGGACCAGGGCCTCGTCGTCATCGCGCTCAGCATGGACTCGGCGGGAGCGAAGGTCGTCAAGCCGTTCATCGAGCAGGCGAAATACACCTACCGGGTGGCGCTCGACCCGAAGATGGAGATCGCGGAGCTCTATGGCGCCCGCTCCGTCCCCTCGACCTTCATCATCGATCGGAGCGGGACGCTCCGGGCCATCGCGCTGGGCCCGCGGGACTGGGACGGCCGGGCCTCCTTCGCCTATTTCGACGCCTTATTAAAGGATGGCAAGCCCCGTGGCTGAGTCGCTGGGGGTGTTGGTCGCTTTCTCCGCCGGGCTCTTTTCCTTTCTCTCGCCCTGCGTGCTGCCGCTCTTTCCGTCCTACCTCTCCTTCGTCACGGGGATGTCCGTGGACCGGCTGGCCTCGGATGTCACGCTTTCCGAGCGCGCCCTCGTGATGCTGCACTCGCTGGCCTTCATCGCGGGCTTCACGGTCGTGTTCGTGAGCCTTGGCGCCTCGTTCAGCGCCGCGGGGCAGTTCCTCCTCGACTATCGCGACTGGATCCGGATCGGCGGGGGCGTGCTGATCATTGCATTCGGCCTCCTGATCGCGGGCGTGCTCAAGTTGGGCCCGCTCGGGCGCACTCGCCAGATCCCTATCCGCAGCAAGCCCGCCGGATTTCTCGGCTCCTTCGCCGTGGGGCTGACCTTCGCGATCGGCTGGACGCCCTGCGTCGGGCCCATCCTGGGGGCGATCCTGACGCTGGCCAGCAACGAGAAGACCGTCAGCCAGGGCGTGGGTCTGCTGCTGGCCTACTCGGCGGGGCTCGGCGTGCCGTTTCTCATCTTCTCGGCGGGGCTCGGCGTCTTCCTGCGCTTCTTCAAGCGCTACCGGCCCCTCATCCACGTGGTGGAGCAGGCGGCGGGCGTGCTGCTCGTGGTGGTCGGCGTGCTGGTCGCCACGAACTACTACATCGTGCTCAACTCGTGGACGATCAGTCTCACGCCCGAGTGGCTTCTCAAGCGTCTCTAGGCTGATCGCCCTCCCCGAGGGTATCCTCTCTCCATGAGCGGCGACGAGGGCAGCGCCGCCGAGGAGGAGGTCAGGACCAGCCGGCTCCGATACCGGATCGCGTTCTTCCTCGCGTCGCTGGTCGTGCTGGGCCTCCTCGTGACGCTGCCGTTCTCGGTGAAGAGCGTGGTGGACGATGTCTTCGGGTCGGTGACAGGGAAGGTGGTCAAGCTGACGCGGGGACGGCCCGACTCGGCGCGCCCGAATCACACCAAGCTGCACATGGCCTTCGTCTCCATCGACGAGACGCAGCTGCTCGCGAGCATCCGCGTCTCGGGGCACCACCGGTGCGTCGAGTGCAACTGGAGCGACCGGGTGCTCTTCGTGGCGGTCACCGCCGACGACCTGAACGCGGACGGCATGCCGCCGTCGGTCGGCGTCACGCTGCCCCAGGCCAACGTGGAGATCTCCGAGGTGATCCAGCTCCCGGTGCGGGGGCAACCGATCCACTACCCGTTCGACACCTACAGCCTCGTCGTCGGCGTGGCTCTGCAGCGTCTGCGCGGGGACGGTCCGCCCCAGACGCTGTCCGCCGCCGAGGCCAGCGGCCACCTATTCCTCTCCGTCCAGGAGCTGCTCACGCGACAGGTCATGATCGGTCCGACGATGATAGATCCCGCCAGCATCCGTGCCGCGGACGATCCCTTCGAGTACGTGGAGGCATTCGAGGTGAAGTTCGAGCGGCCCCGCTACCTCCGTGTCCTCGCCGTGATGCTTGTCCTCCTGATCACGTCGGCGGCGGCCTATTCGGTCTTCCTGCGCCCGCTCGCCGATCTCGTCCTCAACTCCGGAGCGCTCGTGCTGGGTGTGTGGGCGATCCGGTCGATTCTCACGCCCGGGAACCTCTACTACCAGACCGCAGTCGACCTCGCCCTCTCGATAGTGATCGTCTTCACGCTGGGCGCCATCCTGGTGCGCGCCCTGATCTACGCCCACGAACAGGCCGAGCTCGGCCTGTTCAGGCGCCGTCCGCGTCGCTAGCAGGCCGACGAGAAGGGCCCATCTGCTTCGTTGGCGCCCTCGGCCGCACGCTCAACGTACAGGAGTACGCCTCGCGTGCGACCTTCGGGCGCCGCCTCGCATCTGGACCCTTCTCGCCCGCCTGCGGCCTCGGGTGCCTCAAGGGTTTGTAGGCCGAAGCCGCTGACGCCGGGTATCCTCTCTCCATGAGCATCGACGTGCGCGTGCCGGCGACCTCGGCCAACCTGGGACCCGGCTTCGACGTGCTCGGCCTGGCGCTGGGCCTCTACAACGAGATCGTCTACGAAGAGGCCGACCGCGTCTCCGTCACGGTCGAGGGCGAGGGCGCGGGCCGGCTCGACACTGGAGCCGGCAACGTTGTCGCTCGCGCGGCGCTCATGGCCCACGAGGCGGCTGGGCGGCGGTTCACCGGCGCCGCCATCCATTGCGTCAACCGGATTCCGCCGGCGCGGGGTCTCGGCTCGAGCGCCGCGGCCTGGGTGGGCGGGCTCGTCGCCGCCAATGTGGCTTTGGGATCACCCCTCGATCGCGACGCCGTCCTGGCGCTGGCCTGCCGAGCCGAGGGACATCCCGACAATGTCGCCGCGGCGCTTCTGGGAGGTCTCACGGTCTCGTGCCTTTCGGGCGAGCGCGTCGCCGCCGTCTCCCTGCCGGTGCCGGCAGACCTCGGCTGGGTGGTGCTCGTGCCGGGGATCGAGAGCTCGACACGAGAGGCGCGCGCCGTCCTGCCCGACACGGTCACGCGCGCCGACGCCGTGTTCAACCTTCAGCGGATGGGGCTGCTCCTCGCTGCGCTCGCCTCGGGGCGCGTCGACGTCTTGGGGGTGGCCATGGAGGACAGGCTGCATCAGCCCCAACGACAGGCGCTCTTCCCCTGGATGGAGGCCGTGCATCGAGCAGCCCTCGAAGCGGGTGCGCTGGGCTGCGTCCTCTCCGGCGCGGGTCCGTCGCTTCTCGCGGCTGTGCAGGGGGCGGCACACCCCGTGGCCCGGGCCATGGAGCGGGCGCTGGACCTGGCTGGCGTAGCGGGGCGCGCGCTCCAGTTGCCCGTGGACACGGACGGAGCCACGTGGAACCGGCGCCCGTGACCGGCGGTTACCCAAGGTGAGAGGCGCGAGGACTTGACTCGCTCCGAGTCGGGGCGATACGATGCCTGCAAGGTGGATGGGTGATCAAGAGTGATCGGTGGATCAGGCAGATGGCCGTCGAGAAGGGCATGATCAAGCCCTTTGAGGAGCGCCAGGTTTGCGCCGGCGTGATCTCGTACGGGCTCTCGTCCTACGGCTACGACCTCAGGATCGCCGACGAGTTCAAGATCTTCACCAACATCAACAACACGCTGGTCGATCCCAAGGCTTTTGATCCGCGATCCTTCGTCGACCTTCAGGGACCGGTCTGTATCGTGCCGCCCAACTCGTTCGCGCTGGGGCGATCGGTCGAGTACTTCAAGATCCCGCGCAACGTGCTGACCATCTGTGTGGGCAAATCCACCTACGCCCGGTGCGGCATCATCACGAACGTCACGCCCTTCGAGCCCGAGTGGGAAGGCTTCGTGACGCTCGAGATCAGCAACACCACGCCGCTGCCGGCGAAGATCTACGCCAACGAGGGGATCGCCCAGGTCCTCTTCTTCGAGTCCGACGAGGCCTGCCAGACGTCCTACGCGGACCGGCAGGGGAAGTACCAGGGCCAGCAGGGGATCGTCCTTCCGACGGTCTAGACGCAGGCGCAGGGCCCCGGTTCGGGGGCCAGGAGGTAGCCGCTCATGGCTGAACAGAAGAAGAAGGAAACGAGGCCGACCAAGCCCGAAGGCGACGAGGACGCCGCAGGGGCCAACCCGGAGCTCGCCAAGAAGGGGAAGAAGATCAAGGAGGACCTCGACAACCTCTTGGACGAGATCGACGAGATCCTCGAGGAGAACGCCGAGGAGTTCGTGAAGAGCTACGTGCAGCGGGGCGGCCAGTAGCTGCCGAGGCGCGGCGAGGAAAGTCATGCCGATCTACGAGTACCGCTGCAACCAGTGCGAGCGTGAGTTCGAGCGATACGTCCAGACCGCGCAGGCCGCGGTCGCGTGCCCGACGTGCCGGAGCGCGCGCGTGACGCGACGGCTGTCAGTGCTCGGCGCGCTTCGCCTTGGCGGCACCGCCGCCGCCGCGGGCATGTCCGGGGGCGGCGGCTGCTGCGGGGGCGGCTGCGGCTGCCACTGATGCCGGCGTCCGACCGTGATGTGCATAGGGCCCTTCGGGGCCCTGTGTCGTTCCACCCCCATGCCGTTGCACCCCCAAGCCCTTGCACCCATAGACACCGCGTGGTCCCGCGCCTATACTCCGCATCATGGACCTGAGGCAGCTCGAGATTTTCGTCAAGGTCGCGGAGTTGAAGTCCTTCTCGAAGGCCGCCGAGGCGCTCTTCCTGACCCAGCCCACGATTTCCGAGCACATCCGCACGCTCGAGCAGGAGTTGGGCGTGCGGCTGCTCGACCGGCTCGGCCGTGGGGCGGAGTCCACCGCAGCGGGCCGCCTCCTGCTCTCCCACGCGACGCGCCTGCTCCAGCTCCAGCGCGAAGCGCTCCAGGCCATGGACAGCTTCCAGGGCAGGCTGGCGGGCGAGCTCCTCGTGGCCGCGAGCACCATCCCCGGCGAGTACGTGCTGCCGCCCCTCATCGGGCGCTTCAAGGAGAAGTTTCCGGACATCGCTATCACGCTGCTCATCGGCGACAGCCGCGCCGTCGTGGACTGGGTCGCCGAAGGGCGCGCCGAGGTGGGCGTGGTCGGCGCGCGGTTGCCCCACCGCGGCATCGACTATCGCGAGCTGATGCCCGACGAGCTGGTCCTCGTGGTGCCCGTCGGACATCCATGGCACGGCAAGAAGGAAGTGGGGCTCGAGGATCTCCGCGCGGAGCCGCTGCTCATGCGCGAGCGCGGCTCGGGCACGCGCGCGGCGCTCGAGTCGGCGCTCGCCCAGGCAGGCCTCGATCTCTCGGCCTTCCGCATCGTTGGCGAGATGGGCTCGACCCAGGCGATCAAGCAGGCGGTCAAAGCAGGCGTGGGCGTCTCGGTCATCTCGCGCCGCGCCGTCGAGGAGGAGTGCCGCAGCGGGCTCGTGTGGTGCCTCAAGCTGCGCGACCTCAAGGTCACGCGCGCTTTCCACGTCGCCACCCACCGGGACCGCAGCCGCTCGCCCCTCGCCGAGGCCTTCCGGACTTTCATCGAGTCAGAATCGGCCTGAGCCGCCGGGAATCGCCCCGGGTCCGCCGGACATCGGAACGGCATGGGGAACGGCATGGGGAACGGCATGGGAAACCGCATGGACTCCAGGATGACGGACCCCAAGACCGGCAAGCAGATCCGGCTGACGAGCTACGCCGCCTGCGCGGGCTGAGCCTCCAAGATGGGTCCTGGAGATCTCCAGGACGTGTTGAGCGGCCTCGAGCACCACGAGCACGCTGATCTCCTGGTCGGGCTCGGGCGGAGCGACGACGCGGCCGTCTACCGCATCACCGATGAGGTCGCGATCGTCAGCACGGTGGACTTCTTTCCTCCCATCGTGGACGACCCCTACCTCTACGGCGCCATCGCCGCGGCCAACTCCATGTCCGACGTCTACGCGATGGGCGGGCAGGTGCTGTTCGCGCTCAACGTGGCGGGCTTCCCGCGCGAGATGCCGAAGGAAGTGATCGCGGCCGTATTCAAGGGCGGCGCCGACAAGGTGCTCGAGGCCGGCGGTGTCATCGCGGGCGGCCACACGGTGGTGGACGCCGAGCCCAAGTACGGCCTCGCCGTCACCGGCAAGGTCCATCCCAAGCGCATCTTCATCAAGGGCGGACTCAGGCCCGGGCATCGGCTCTTCCTCTCCAAGCCGCTCGGCACGGGCGTGATCGCGACGGCAGCCAAGGACGACGCCTGTGAGCCGGCCGTCCTCGAGGGGGCGGTGCAGAGCATGCTGCGGCTGAACCGGGTCGCCGCGGAGGTGGCGGGGGAGGCGGTGGTGCGAGGGGCGACGGACATCACGGGCTTCGGTCTGCTCGGCCACGCGGCCGAGATGGTCGAGGCCTCGGGGGCGGGCATCGCGCTGCGCGCAGCAGACATCCCGCTCCTCCCGGGAGCGCTGGCGCTCGCCGAGAAGGGGACGTTCAGCGGAGGCATGAAGCGGAACCGGACGCACCTCGAGCACACCCTCGGCTCGCGCGGCCGGCTGTCACTCGGCCCGTCCGTAGGAGTCGCGCACGCGGGCCTGCTCTTCGAGTCGGAGACTTCGGGTGGCCTCCTCTTCGGCGTGGCGCCCGAGGACGCGGGCATGGTCCGCGACGGCTTCAAGCGGCGAGGGGAGGCCTGCTGGGAGATCGGCGAGGTGACGGCTGAGATCGGTATAGCGGTTCGCTGACGCGGAGCCGAGTCCGGCGAAGTCGATCGGACCTTCGGGACTACTGCTGGGGGACTACTGCTGCGCGGAGCGCTTCAAGAACGCGCGCAGCTTTTCCTTCAGCTCCGGGGGCAGCGTCGTCTCGCGGAGTCGCTTGGCGGCGTCCACGGTGCCCTTGTAGGTCCTGACGAAGGCGACGCAGGGGCCGCACCCCTCGAGGTGCCACTCGAGGAGCTCGGCCTGGTGCCGGGGCAGGGAGCCGTCGACGTAGTCGGCGAGCAGATCCATGCACTCCGGGCACTCCATGCTGTCCTGCGCGTCGGCCATCCGCCCCTCCCTCGGCTCTGAGGTCCCGCTGGAGGAACGATACCACAGCCGGCCGGCGGCGGTCCCGGGGTGTGGCGACGCGACGCGTTGCCTTGGCGCCGGGCCCCGTGTACGCTTGGCCCGCTCATGGCCCGCCGTCTGGCGCTCCTGACTCCCTTCGCCTTCCCGTCCGTGAGAGGCAACGCGGTCACCGTCGAACGCATCGCGCGCGGCCTGCGCGCGCGGGGCGCCGATATCGAAGTCTGGGATCTTTCGACCATGGCTCGGGCCTCCGTTGAGCGGCGGGCCTCGGAGTACCGCCCGGAGCTGGTCCACGCTTTCCATGCTTACCGGGCCGGGCCGCTCGGTCTGGCGCTGGCGAGGCGCATCGGGTGCCCGCTCGTCGTGACACTCACGGGGACCGACGCCAACCTGGACCTCTTTGACGCCGAGCGCGCCCCGGCCGTCCGCCAGGTGCTCGAGAGCGCGGCCGCCGTCACCGCCTTCCACGACTCGGTGGCGGCCGTTGTCGCGCGGGCGGCGCCCGAGATCTCGGCGCGGGTCGTGGTCGTGCCGCAGAGCGTGGATCTTCCGGATTTCAGCCCTTCGGACGGCCCAGCGCCGAGAGCGCGAGGACCCGTCATGCTCTTCCCCGCAGGCATCCGACCCGTCAAGCGGCCGCTCTATCCGCTGGCCCCGCTCGACTCGGTGGCGGCCCGGTACCCGGGCTTCGAGCTCCGCTATGTCGGCCCCATCCTGGATGTCAGCGAAGGCGAGGCTCTTCTCCGCGCTTTGGACGGCCGGCCGTGGGCGCGCCACCTGGGCGAGGTGCCGCACGCCGCAATGGCCGCACTGCTCCGCGCCGCCGACGTCGTCCTCAACTGCTCGCTGTCGGAGGGCGGCATGGCCAACTCCGTCCTCGAGGCCCTCGCTTGCGGCCGCGCCGTGCTCGCCTCCGACATCGCGGGCAACCGCTCCGTGATCGAGGATGGCGTCACGGGCCTGCTCTTTTCAGGCCCCGGTGACTTCGCTGAGAAGGCAGCCCGTCTTCTCGGTGACCCCGCGCTCCGCGAGAGGCTCGGCGAGGCCGGGCGGGCGCGCGCCTCGCGCTTCGGCCTTCAACAAGAAATCGAGCGCTACCTGAAGCTCTACGTCTCCCTGGTGTCCGTCTGCCTATGAAGCAGGTGCTGAGCGGTGATCAGTTGACGCGCACAGGAACCACCCCTATGATGGGTCAAATTCACGGTAGCCATCGCGTCCCGATGGGAAAGGAGTTGCGCATGCCGCAGTCTCCCACGCCTCCCCAGACGCAGGAACAGAGGGTCCAGGAGTTCGTCGCGGATTTCGAAACGCTCCGCGGCGAAGTCCACAAGGTCATCGTCGGCCACGACGACGTGATCGCCCACGTGCTCACCGGCCTCTTCGCCGGAGGGCACGTGCTGCTGGAAGGTGTGCCGGGGCTCGGCAAGACGCTCCTCATCAAGACGCTGTCCGAGAGCCTCGATCTCTCCTTTTCTCGGATCCAGTTCACGCCCGACCTCATGCCCGGCGACATCATGGGCACCAACATGATCCTGGAGGACGAGGGCGGGCGGAAGCACTTCCAGTTCCAGCGGGGGCCCATCTTCGCCCACATCCTCCTGGCCGACGAGGTCAACCGCGCCACGCCGAAGACGCAGTCGGCGCTCCTCGAGGGCATGCAGGAGGGCGCCGTGACGATCTCGGGCACCGCGCATCCGCTGCCGCAGCCGTTCTTCGTTCTGGCGACGCAGAACCCGATCGAGATGGAGGGCACCTATCCGTTGCCCGAGGCCCAGCTCGACCGCTTCCTCTTCAAGCTGCGGGTCCGGTACCCGGCGCTCGAGGACCTGACGGCGATCATCGACCGGACGACCCAGGTGCGTGAGGTCAGAGTGCAGCGCGTGATGACGGGGCCGCGCGCGCTGTCTTTTCGGGAACTCGTACGTGAAGTCCCCATCGCCTCGCACGTGCGGGACCTGGCGGCCCTCATCGTCCTGGCGAGCCACCCGCAGTGGGAGCGCGCGCCGGAGCAGACCCGGCGCTTCGTCCGCTACGGCGCGAGCCCGCGGGGAGCGCAGGCCCTGGTCCTGGGCGCCAAGGTACGCGCGCTCAGCGAAGGGCGCTACAACGTCAGCGTGGAGGACGTGCGCGCGATGGCGCTGCCGGCCCTGCGTCATCGGATCATCCTCAACTTCGAGGGCGAGGCCGAGGGCGTGGACGTGGACCGGCTCATCGCGCATATCATCGAGGCGGCCGAGAACCTGAGCGCGACGGAGAAAGAGGTCTTTCTCCGCTAGCGCGTCGAGGAGGGCGCATGCCCGACCTGACGATTCTGAAGGCCGCGGTCGCCGATGTCTCGAAGCAGATCCGCGTGCGGCGCGCCGAGTTCTACGGGCTCCGCGGCCTGTTCGGCGGAGCCTTGGTCGCCTTGCTGCCGCTCGTCCTGCGGGACTCTCTCGGCTGGTCGGGTTTCCTGTGGGCGGGCGTATGTCTCGCCGCCGGCGCGCTCGCGGGCGCGGTCACCGGCTTCCTCATGCCGCTCCCGGCGGGCGAGGCGGCGCGCCTGGTCGACCGCGGCTACGGGCTCCAGGACCGCGTCGCCACGGCGCTCGAGTGGGCGGACCGCCCCGACCGCACCCCACTCGTTGACGCCCTCGTGGCCGACGCCGTGGCGCGGGTGCAGGCGATGGAAGGCCGCCGCATCATCCCCCGCCGCATCCCGCGGGAGGCGCGCTTCGTCCCGATCCCGCTGGTTCTCGGTATCGCGCTGGCGCTGGCGCCGGCCATCCCGCTTCCCCAGGGCGCCCTGCCCAGCCTCTCGGGCGCCCGCCAGGATGACGAGGACAAGCCGCAGGAGCGGACCGGCAGCCTCGAAAGCCAGGAGCGTCCGCGCGCCGCCAAGCGCGAAGACGCCCGCCGCGCGGAGGTCCAGGAGAGGACGTTCGGTCCGCGCGCGGGGGCCGGCGGCGCCACCCAGCCCGGCGACATCTCGGCCCTCTTCAAGGACACCTCGCTCGCGGGGCAGACGCCCGACTTCAACGCCTTTCTGAAGAAGGGCGACGAGCGCATCCGCATGCTCGAGCAGATTGACCGCCTGCCCGACCTCCAGCGCGACTTCACCCAGAGCCAGCAGCGCATGGTCTTCCAGAAGGCCAAGTCCCTTCGCGGAGGGCTCAAGGGCGACCAGTTCTCACCAGACAAGCTGCGCGAGCTCCTGCGCGAGATGGAGCGCCTCGGCCGCAAGGGCGACCCGAGCTACCAGGGCGACCTCAACGAGGGCATGGACGCGCTCGAGCAGGGACAGAGCGACCGTGCCATGGAGGCCATGGAGCGCGCGCTCAACAAGCTCCGCTCGATGGAGGAGAAGGGGCGCGACGGCAAGGGCCTCCGCGGCGGCCGCGAGGACCCGCGGCGAGGCGGTCGCCGCGGCGAGCGCGGCCCGGGCGGCGCCCCCGGAGACGAGGGGGACTGGCCCGAGGGCGAGGGGTCGCTGCCGGGCAAGGGCAAGAGCGCCAATCGCAAGGGCGACCCGAGCCAGCGCCTCAACAGCAATCCCTTCGACGTCGGCGTCGAGGGCGAAGCGCGGTCAGGCCGCAAGGACGGGATGGACACGAACCTCGTGGGGCGCGGAGGGAACGTGCCCTCGCGGCTTCAGTACATGGGCGTGCTTGGCCAGTACCGCAAGCAGATGGAGGAGGACATCGTCCGGGAGCAGGTCCCGCGCGACTACCACGGGCAGGTGAAGGACTACTTCAAGGCGCTCGACGAGAGATAGCGCGTGGCCACCGCGACCCGGGGGCAGGACCTTCTATCGTCAGAGTTCCTGACGCGGCTCGAGCGGCTGGCGCTCGTCTCGCGCCGCGCCTTCCGCGGCCGGGCGCGCGGCGAGCGCAAGAGCCCGCGCAAGGGCATGAGCGTCGAGTTCTCCGACTACCGGCAGTACGGCGTCGGTGACGACCTGCGCTACGTCGACTGGAATATCTACGGCCGCCTGGACCGCCTCTATCTCAAGCTCTTCGTCGACGAGGAAGACCTCTGCCTCCACCTCCTCCTCGACGGCTCGAACTCCATGAGCTTCGGCGAGCCGTCCAAGCTCCGCTACGCCGCCCGGCTCGCCGCGGCTCTCGGCTTCGTGGGCCTCGTCAACCTCGAGCGGGTGGGCGTGGCGGTCGTGCGCGATCGCATGGCCGAGGGCTGGAGCCCCACGCGCGGCCGCGGGCAGTTCCTCTCGCTCCTCGACTTCGCTGGGAGGCTTCGTGCGGGCGGCCCGACCGGGCTCAGCGAGGGCTTGGCCGCCTACGCGCTCCGCTCGCGCGAGGCGGGCGTGGCCGTGCTGATCTCCGATCTGCTGGATCCGGCGGGCTACGAGCGCGGGCTCAAGGCGCTGCTCGAGCGCGGCTTCGACGTCCACGTGATCCACGTCCTGGCGCCCGAGGAAGTGGATCCGATCCTCGCGGGGGACCTGCGGTTGACGGATGCCGAGACGGGCGAGGTGCGTGACCTGACCATGGACGGCGAGGCGATGGGCGACTACCGCCAGAGGCTCGGAGAGTTCCTTGCGCGCGCCGAGAGCTTCTGCCGCGCGAATGAAATCACCTACCATCGCGTCACGATCGACACGCCGGTGGAGGAGATGGTCCTGCGCCAGCTCAAGGGGCTCCTGCTCGCATGAGCTTCCTCTCGCCGCTCGCGCTGCTCGTCGGGGCACTGTCAGTCCCGCTCCTGCTCCTGTACTTCCTCAAGGTGCGGCGCCACCAGGCGATGGTGTCGAGCCTTCTCCTCTGGAACCCGGCGCTGCGCGATCGCGAGGCCTCGACCTTCTTCCAGCGGCTGCAGCGCGACCCGCTGCTGATCTTGCAATTGCTGGCGCTGCTCGCCCTGGCCCTGGCTCTTGCGCGCCCCGCGGTGACCGTGATGGGCCACGGCGCCAAGCGCATCGTCGTCGTCCTCGACACCTCGGCCTCGATGAAGGCGACGGATGTCTCGCCGTCGCGCTTCGTCCGGGCCCAGCGCGAGGCCGTCGCCATGGTCAACGGGCTGGGCGCGGGCGCCGAGGTCATGGTCATCGAGGCGGGTGTCCAGCCGCGCGTCCTGGCGCCCTTCGGCCACGACCGGGAGCAAACGCTGGCCGCGATCCGGAACGCGCACGCGCGGGATCTGCCCAACAGGCTCGGCGAGGCCGTCCGCACCGCGCGCGCCCTGGTCGGGCAGGACGCGCGGGCCGAGATCCACGTCTTCACCGACGGCGCCCATCCGGCCGCGCTCCGCGGCCAGGCCGACGACGTCCGCGTGCGGTGGGTCGGCGTGGGCCAGCGGGGGCGCAACGTCGCCATCACCAGCCTTGCGGTGCGCCGCAACTACATCGGCGCCTTCGACTCGCAGGCCTTCGTGTCGTTCGCCAACTTCTCGGACCAGGCTGAGAGCTTCGGGTTCTCGCTGACGATCGACGGCGACGTGGTGGCCGAGAAGACGCTGACGCTCGACCCGCAGGTGCGGCGCGCCGTCGTGCTGCCCTTCTCCCACGCGGGGGGCGGGGTGCTGCGCGCGCGGCTCACCCTCTCGGACGATCTTTCGGCTGACGATGCCGCCTACGCCGTCATCGCGCCGGCGCGCACGATCCGGGTGCTCCTGGTCAGCCCGGGCAACCTCTTTCTCGAGAAGGAGCTGTCAACCGACCCGCAGGTGAAGCTCGAGGTGCGCAAGCCCGACGCGTACCAGGGCGGCATGGAAGGTTTCGACGTCGTCGTGCTCGACAGCGTCAGCCCGCCGCGGATCGGCAGCGGGCGCTTCGTGCTCGTCAACACGTCGCCGCCCGACGTGCCGTTGGAAGTCCTGGGCCGGCTCGAGTCGCCGGTGATCATGGACTGGGACCGGAGCCACCCCATCATGCGCCAGGTGGACTTCGCCAAGGTCGCCATCGAGGACGCGCTGCGCGTGCGGCCGTTGGCGGCCGGCAAGACCCTGGTCGAAGCGGTGGGCGGGCCGATCGTCTATCTCCTCGAGGAGCCGAATCGCAAGGCCGTCTTCTTCGGCTTTGATCTCTTCCGCTCCGACCTGCCGCTGCGCGTCGCCTTCCCGGTCATGATGTCCAGGGCGCTCCGGTGGCTGCACCCGGCCGACCTCGACCAGGCCAGCCTCTCGCTCCAGACCGGCCAGCCGATCCTGCTCCCCGTCGAGCACGGCGTCACCACGGCCACGGTCAGGACGCCGTCGGGCCGGAGCGTGCGCGCCCAGGTGACCCGCGGCGTGATCAGCTTCACGGAGACGGACGAGGTCGGGGTCTACACGGTGGCGACCTCGCGCGGAGAGACCAAGATCGCCGTCAACCTCTTCAACCCCGACGAGTCGGAGCTCCATCCCAAGCCGTTGCCGAGCTTTGTGGAGGGCGCACGGCCCGACACGGCGCCCGTTCCCATCCTGCGCGAGCTCTGGCAGTTCGTCGCGGCGCTGGCGGTCCTCCTCCTGGCGCTCGAGGGCTTCCTTTACTGGCGCCGGCAGACAGCGGGCCGGCTCGGCGTGCCCCACAACGTCGGCGATCGATGGGCGCTGGGGCTGCGCTGCGTGCTGGTCGCTTTCGTGCTGCTGGCGTTGGTGAGACCGACCGTGCCGCGCTGGGTGGACCGTTTGAACGTCGTCTTTCTGCTGGACGTCTCGGACAGCGTGAGCCTGGCGGCCCGCGAGAGCGCGTTCCGCTTCGCGGCGCAGTCGGCGGGCGGCGCGCGGCCGGGAGACCAGGCGGGCGTCATCGTCTTCGGCGAGGAAGCGGTGGTCGCCCAGCCGCTCAGGCCGGGCGGCAAGATCGACCGGCCCGAGGTGCAGGTCGGTGGGCGCGGCACCAACTTGGCGCAGGCGCTCCAGCTGGCGCTCGCTACGACGCCGCCCGGTCACGCGAACCGCTTCGTGCTTCTCTCCGACGGCCGCCAGAACGTCGGCAACGCGCTCGCGGTGGCGCAGGCCGCCAAGGACGCGGGCGCCGACATCTGGTACGTGCCCGCCCCGCTGACCTTCAAGCAGGAGGTGGTGGTCGAGTCCATGCTGTTGCCCCGCGAGGTCAAGTTCGGCGAGCCGTTCCAGGCCAAGGTCGTCGCCTGGAGCCAGGCCGAGACCCAGGGGCGGCTGTCCATGTTCCGAAACGGCGAGTTCCTGGGCTCGCAGGTCATCAAGCTCAACGCCGGCAAGAACGTGTTCGCCTACCGCCAGTCGCTCGAGCAGAGCGGGATCCATGTCTATCAGGCCGCGCTCGATGTCGAGGGCGACATCATTGAAGAAAACAATCGCGCGGTCGGCACGGTGGTCGTGCGCGGCCGGCCACAGGTCTTGCTCGTCGAGAAGGACAAGAGCCAGGCCCAGGCCCTGACGGCCGCGCTCCGCGCCCAGCACATCGACGTGGAGCTGGTCGAGGCCGAGCGCATCCCCAAGGACGCCGCCGGTCTGCAGAAGTACGACGGGATCATCCTCTCCAACGTGTCCTCGCTCAAGATGACGAAGAAGCAGATGGAAGGCATCCGCGACTACGTCCGTGAACAAGGCGGCGGCCTCATCATGCTGGGTGGCGAGGAAAGCTTTGGGCTGGGCGGCTACTACCGCACGCCGATCGAAGAGGCGCTGCCGGTGACGATGGAGGTCAAGCAGAAGGTGGAGATCCCGAGCCTGGCCGTCGTGCTCTCGATCGACCGCTCGGGCTCCATGGCCATGACGACGGACGACAAGGCGACCAAGCTCGACATCGCGAAGGAGGCCTCGCACCTTGTCGTGGACCTGCTCGACGACCGTAACGAGGTCGGCGTCATGAGCTGGGACACCGAGTTCGTCTGGGACTCGCCGATCCGCCCGGCCCGCGACAAGCAGGCCATTCACCATGCCATCGCCACGATCAAGGCGGGGGGCGGCACCGACGGCTACCCGGGGCTCAAGGAGGCCTACCAGGTCCTGTACGACCGCCCGGCCCTGCTCAAACACGTCATCTTCCTCTCCGACGGGCAGATGACGCGCGGCGACTTCGCCGGCCTTGTGCGGCGCATGACCAAGGACAAGATCACCGTGTCCACGGTCGCCATCGGCAAGGACGCCGACGTCCAGTTGATGGTGGACATCGCCAAGTGGGGGCGCGGGCGCTTCTACTACACGGACGAGGGCGCGACGGTGCCGCGCATCTTCACCCTCGAGACCCAGCTCGCTTCCAAGGCCTCGCTGGTCGAGCAGCCCTTCAAGGCGTCCGTCGCTTCGCCGGGGCACGAGGCCATACAGGAGATCGACTGGAAAGAAGCGCCGCCTCTCGGCGGCTACGTCGCCACCACGCTCAAGGGCAATGCCGAGATGGTCCTCATGACCCACCAGGAGGACCCGCTGCTGGCCACGTGGCGCTACGGCCTGGGACGCTCCGTGGCCTTCACCTCGGACGCCAAGGGCAAGTGGGCCGTGCTCTGGCTGCGTTGGGGGGGCTTCAACAAGTTCTGGTCTCAGGTAACGCGGTGGACGCTCCGGACCGGCTCGCGCAGCGACACGGTGGCGACGGTCTCGCGCGTGGACGACACGGGCGAGGTGGTGGTGGACGCCATCGATAGCAAGGGCGAGTTCATCAATTTCCTCGACTCCCAGGTCGGCGTCGTGTCGCCCGACAAGCAGCGCACCGTGGTGGAGCTCGAGCAGATCGGCCCCGGCCGGTACCGCGGGCGTTTCCTGGCGTCCCAGGAGGGCGTCTACCTCGTCGGCATGGCGCAGCGCAAGGGCGACCAGATAGTCGGCTCGCAGCTGGCGGGGCTGGTGGTACCCTACGCCCAGGAGTTCCGGGACTTGGGCGTGGACGAGACATTCCTCAGGGAGATCTCGGAGCTGACGGGCGGTGGCCCGGTCGGCCAGCCGCGCGACGTCTTCCTGCAGAGCCGCCGGAAGTCCCGTCTCACGCTGGACCTGTGGCCGTGGCTACTTGGCGCCGCCGCGATCCTGCTGGTGCCCGACATTGCGCTCAGGCGTATCGGCCCTGGCGCCTTCGGGCGGGTGGTGACCCGTCTCAAGACCATACGGCTGGGACAAGGAGGGCGAGGCCGTGACACGAGCCGAACGACCTAGCGCGATCATCCGTATCGCCTGCATCGTGCTGCTCACGGCCGCGCTCCCGTCCGCCGCGTTGGCCCAGACTGCCGGGCCTGGCACGGCGACGAAGGTCAGGAGCGTGCTCATCCTGCCCTACGCCACGACGGACCTTGCCCGCGACGAGCAGTGGCTGGGTGAGGCCGCGGCGCAGGCGGTCATGAACGCCTTCCGCCAGGTGCCGGGGATCATTCAGGTGGACCGTGCGCGGCTGAAGACCTTGCCCCAGCCCGAGTCGTGGAACGAGCCCTCCGCGGTGGCGGCGGCCCGCACCGTGCGCGCCGATGTCGCGATCCTCGGGGAAGTGCGCCGCTCGGGCGGCGACCTCGTCTTCCTGGGCCGCTGGGTCGAGTTCCACGGCGAGCGCGTGGACCGTGGCCAGCTGGACGCCATCCCCGTCCCCGAGGGCGGACTGCCCGAGCGGCTGCGGAGCCTGCCGACCGCCTATGCGAAGGCGATCAAGATCTCCGCGACGGAGCCCGAGGCGGCGCGCATGCAGAAGTGGGCGGTAGGGACGGTCTCGCCCAAGGCCTGGGAGGCCTACGTACGCGGGCGCATCGCCGCCGAGCGAGGCACCGCGGACGGCAACGAGGCCGCCGTCGACTCCCTGAGCCGCGCCATCGAAGCGGACGCCCAGTTCGTCCTCGCCCAGTACGCGCGCGCCACGGTGCACCAGACGCTCGGCAACCGCTGGAAGGCGTCGGCGGACTTCCGCGCGTCCGCCCAAATGGACCCGACCTTCCCCGAGTCCTACAAGGGGCTGGGCGATCTCTACCTCACGGCGCCGCGGCGGCTCTTCGACGAAGCTGTCGGGGCCTACGAGAAGGCCATCGACCTGCGCCCGTTCTACGCCGAGGCCTATGTCGGGCTCGGCGACGCCAAGGCGGCCAAGGGCGACGTGGACGGCGCCATCGGCGCCTATCAGAAGGCGCTGGTTCACAACCCGCTCTCCGGCAAGGTCTTCGCGAGCCTCGGCAAGATCTACTATTCGGAGAAAGAGCTCTACTACGAGT
This sequence comes from Candidatus Methylomirabilota bacterium, assembly GCA_035936835.1. Lineage (NCBI taxonomy): Bacteria > Methylomirabilota (SeqCode) > Candidatus Methylomirabilota bacterium. The sequence continues at coordinate 22,459 of DASYVT010000183.1, forward strand.
CGGTGCAGGCCTACAAGAAGGCCGTGGACCTTGACCCCATCAACACCGAGGCGCGGATGGGGCTGGCCGAGGTCTACGAGGACAAGGGCCTCTACCAGGAGGCCATCGGCGAGTACCGGAAGGTCGTAGAGCTCGACGCCAAAAACAGCGGGGCGCTCTACAACCTGGCGCTGGTCTACGAGCGCGTGGATGCGAAGGAGTCGATCGCCCTGTGGGAGCGTTACATCGAGCTGGCGGGTCCGCAGCCCACGGAGAAGGACTGGGTGGACGTCGCCAAGCTCCACCTGCGCAAGCTCAAGAGTCAGTTCGACAAGGGAAAGTAGGGTAGGGCCGGGCGCGGGTCGCCTGATCTGCCCAGTCCGCGCCCCGCAGCGCTCCTCAAATTCCGAGGAGGGCTTTGAGCGCGGGCTTGTCGAAGCCGCGGACGACCTGATCGTCCACCAGGATCACCGGCACCGTCATCTGACCCGTCAGTCTCACCAAGTCCTCACGCGCCTGCGGGTCCGCCATCACGTTAATTTCCTCGAAGGGCACGTTCTGAGACGAAAGAAACTCTTTCGCCGCCTTGCAAGGGCCTCAGGTGGGGCTCGAGTAGACGACGACATGGTGCTCGCTCATGGTTCCCCCTCCTTGCCTTGAGGCTAACACGTCGCGCAAGAACCCGGGAACCTTGACTTGGGAGGCCGGCTTCCCTAAGGTGGCTTAGAACATGAGTGATCTCCGGAAAGACCCCACCCGGGGCCATTGGGTGCTGGTGCGGCCCGCGGGCGAGGCGCCCCCTGCCAGTGGCGACTGCCCATTCTGTCCCGGCAGCGAGTCCCGCACGCCGCCGGAGATTATCGCCTACCGCAAGGACGGCTCCGCGCCGGACGGGCCCGGGTGGAGCGTGCGCGTCGTACCTGAGATCGATCCCTACTTCCGCGTTGAGCGCGACGTTGGGCGCGAAGGCGTGGGTCTCTACGACAAGGTCCCTCCGCGCGGGGCAACCGAGCTCATCATCGAGAGCCCAGAGCACGATCTCACGCCGGCGGGAATGGACGAGGCGCGGTGGGAACAGGTCCTGTGGATGTACCGCGACCGGCTGCGCGACCTTAAGAAGGACCCGGCCATCCGCGACATTCTGATCACGCGGCTCTACAAGAAGCCCGGCTCCCGCATCAGCCACCCGTACTCCCGTGTAGTCGCCGTCCCTGTCATCTTCGACGACGTGCGTCGCCAGCTCATCCAGTGCCGCGAGTACTACGAGTACAAGCGACGCTGTGTCTTCTGCGACGTTATCCGCCAGGAGGTGTCCGACGGGGAGCGCGTCATCCGCCTGACGCCCCATTTCGTCGCGCTCGTGCCCTATGCGGCCCGCTCGCCCTACGAGGCCTGGATCCTGCCGCGACAGCACGCCTGCGCCTTCGAGCAGGCGCTCACACCCGACGCCGTGGCGGATCTGGCGGCCTTGCTGCGTGGCCACTTCAGGACGCTGGCCTCGCTCCCGGATGATCCCTCCTTCGAGATGGTGCTCTATACCGCCCCCAACCAGGCGGCCAAGCTCCTGCCGGGCGAGTGGTCCACCATTGCGGAGGACTACCACTGGCATCTCGAGATCACACCCTCGCCGGATCGCCTCAGCCGAATCGGCGGGATCCACGTCAATGACCTGCCCCCAGAGGAGGCCGCGCGACGGCTGAGAGAGGCCTGGGTCTGAGCGTCTGGCCTGGCGGCAGTACAGGCCGTTCGTCCAAAAGAATCCACGCTTAGGGCTTGACAGGGTAAGGTCCAGGTGCGAGACTACGACAATAACAGTCGGAGATGGATTTGGTCGGATATAGGAGGAGCGGGACGGCATGTTGAGGTTCACAAAGCGGGCTGACTACGGGCTCATGGCGATGCACTACATCGCCGACCACGGAGATGAGGGCGCGGTGAGCGCCAAGCGCATCGCCGAGGAATTCCACATCCCGGGCGAGCTATTGGCCAAGATCCTTCAGCGCCTCGCCAAGCACCGGCTCATCACGAGCCACAACGGCCCCAAGGGCGGTTACGTGCTGACGCGCCGGCCCGAGGCCATCACGGTCGGGCAGGTGGTGCGGGCCCTCGAGGGCCCGATCGAGATCGTCAGCTGCATGACCGATGGCGACGACTGCCCGCAGTACTCGCGCTGCAACCTCCGCCGGCCGGTCCAGAAAATCCAGGCCAGCATCAGCCGTCTGCTCGACACCATGACGCTGTCCGAGCTTGCTTCAGACGGCTTCGTGCCCGTGGCCGAGCTGGTCACCACGACGTAGGAGAAAGACGATGCCGCCCAAGCTCCCCATCTTCATGGACAGCCAGTCCACGACCCCGATGGATCCCCGGGTGCTCGAGGCCATGCTGCCCTACTTCACCGAGAAGTTCGGCCACCCGGCGAGCCGCAACCACCCGTTTGGATGGGAGGCCGAGGCCGGCGTGGACAAGGGGCGCGAGCAGATCGCCGCGCTCTTAGGCGCCCGCGACCCGAAAGAGATCATCTTCACCTCGGGCGGGACCGAGTCGATCAACTTGGCCCTCAAGGGCGTGGCGGAGATGTACCGCGAGAAGGGCAACCACATCCTGACCACGGCCATCGAGCAGCGCGCGAGCCTCGACGTCTGCAAGCGGCTCGAGCGCCAGGGCTTCGAGGTCACCTACCTGCCCGTGGGGCCTGAGGGGCTGGTGGACCTCGGCGCGCTGCGCGCGGCGCTGACTGACAAGACCATCCTGATCTCGGTCATGTTCGCCAACAACGAGATCGGGACGATCCAGCCCATTGCCGAGATCGGCAAGCTGGCCAAGGAGCGCGGCATCGTCTTCCACACCGACGCGACCCAGGCGGCGGGCAAGGTGCCGGTCAACGTCGAGGCCATGGGCATCGACCTGCTGTCGGCGACGGCCCACCTGATGTACGGGCCCAAGGGCGTGGGCTGCCTCTACGTCCGCCGCAAGAACCCGCGCGTGCGGCTCGCCCCCATGATGGATGGCGGCGGCCACGAGCGCGGCATGCGCTCCGGCACGGTGCCGGTGCCGCTGGTCGTCGGGTTCGGAAGGGCGGCCGAGATCTGTCGTGAGGTGATGGCGGAGGAGGGCAAGCGCCTCGGCGCCCTGCGCGACCGCCTGCAGGATTTGATCCTCTCCAAGGTGGACGAGGCCTACGTCAACGGCCCCCCGCAGCACCGGCTGCCGCACAACCTGAACATCTCCTTCGCCTACGTCGAGGGAGAGTCCGTGCTGATGGGGCTCAACAAGGAGTCGGCGCTGTCCTCGGGCTCCGCCTGCACCTCGTCGACTCTCGAGCCCTCGTACGTGATTGCGGCCCTGGGGGTGGATTCCGAGCTGGCCCATTCCTCGATCCGGTTCGGGCTGCACCGCTTCTCGACCGAGGAGGAAGTCGATTACGTCGGCCCCCGGATGGTGGAGGTCGTGCACCGGCTGCGGGAGATGTCGCCGTTGTACGAGCTCGCGAAGGAAGGCGTGGACCTCAAAACGATCCAGTGGAAGGGCGAGTAACGGCGCCTTACGGCGCCCAGGAGGCATAGACCTATGGCCTACAGCGACAAGGTGGTGGATCACTACAACAACCCGCGCAACGTCGGGTCCTTCGGCAAGGACACGCCGGGCGTGGGCACGGGGCTCGTGGGCGCGCCGGAGTGCGGCGACGTCATGAAGCTCCAGATCAAGGTCAATATCGAGACCGGGGTGATCGAGGACGCCAAGTTCAAGACGTTCGGCTGCGGCAGCGCCATCGCCTCGTCGAGCCTGGCGACCGAATGGCTCAAGGGCCGGACGGTGGACGACGCGGCCAAGATCAAGAACACGGACATCGTCAACGAGCTCAAGCTGCCCCCGGTGAAGATTCACTGCTCGGTCCTGGCCGAGGACGCCATCAAGGCCGCGCTCCAGGACTACAAGGAAAAGTGGACGGCGGCGGAGACGCACGCCCCGGGCAGCGCATCCTAAGGACAGGGAGGTCAAGAACCGATGGCACTGGCACTGACGGAGACGGCGAGCACGCACGTCAAGAAGCTCCTGGAGGAGCAGAACCTCCACGGCGTGTTCCTGCGCCTGGGCGTCAAGGGCGGGGGCTGCTCGGGGCTGTCATATTCGCTCGAGTTCGACTCCGAGCTCGGCCCGCACGACAAGAAGTTCGACGTCGACGGCGTCCAGATGGTCTGCGACGCGAAGAGCTACCTCTACCTGAACGGCGTCACGCTCGACTACGTCACTGAGGGGCTGCAGGGGGGCTTCACGTTCATCAACCCCCAGGCCAAGTCGAGCTGCGGCTGCGGGACGTCTTTTACGGCATAGGGTTGGGCACGGCATAGGACCGGGGCCGTGGGATAGCCGGGGCGCGGGACGGACGAACAACGATGAGATCCTGAACGGGCCCCCGCGGGCCCGTTCTCATTTTGTGGAGACTTCTGGATTCGAGGAGATGATGTCCGACTACTTCGAGGTGTTCGGGCTGCCGCGCAAGCTCCAGGTTGACCTGGAAGCCCTGCAGCGCCGGTTCTATGAGCTGTCGCGCCGGCACCACCCCGACTTCCACCAAGGGGCGGACGCTGAGGCCCAGGCGCAGGCGCTCAAGGCTTCGGCGCTCGTCAACCGTGCGTACCGCGCGCTCCGCGATCCGGTCGCGCGCGTCCAGTACCTGATCGCGCTCGAGGAGGGACGCGAGGTGCGGGAGGAGACGACGGCGAAGCCCAAGGCGCCGATGGATCTCCTCGCGGAGATGCTCGAGGTGCAGGAAGCGCTGGAGGAGACCAAGTCCGGCGGGTTGACGGAGGAGACGACCGGCCGCCTGCGCGCCGAGAGGCAGCGGCTCGAGGACCGTCGCCGGGCCGAAGAGACCGCGTTAATCGCGGCCGCGACAGAGTGGGACGCGGCCGTGGACGCAGGTCAGGACCGCGCGCCGCTGCTCGAGCGCTTCAAGCAGCGCCTGGCCGCCCGCGCCTACCTCGGCACCGTGATCGACGATCTCACCCAGGCGCTCGGAGAGGATGAAGGGAGCCATGTCGCGCATCGTCGGCATTGACCTCGGGACCACCAACAGCCTCGTCGCCTACGTGGACGGGGCCGGCGTCCCGCGGGTCATCCCGGACGCGGAGGGGCGGAGGCTCCTGCCCTCGATCGTCGCGTACACGCCGGCCGGGGTCGTGGTCGGAGAGGCGGCGCGGCGCCAGCTCGCCCGCAATCCCGCCCGCACGGTCTATTCCGTCAAGCGGTTCATGGGACGCGGTTGGGAGGACGTTCGGGACGAGGCGCGCCACGTGCCCTTCGAAATCGTCCCGAGCGCGGAAGTGGTCCGGATCCGCGCGGGCGACCGCGAGGTGACGCCGCCCGAGGTCTCGGCCCAGATCCTCCGCGCGCTCAAGCTCCAGGCCGAGGCCCACCTCGGCGAGCCGGTCGAGCAGGCCGTGATCACGGTGCCGGCCTATTTCAACGACGCCCAGCGCCAGGCGACCAAGGACGCCGGCCGCATCGCCGGGCTCGAGGTGCTGCGCATCGTCAACGAGCCGACGGCCGCCTCGCTCGCCTACGGGCTCCAGAAGCTCGCCCAGGGCGTGATCGCCGTTTACGACCTGGGCGGCGGCACCTTCGACATCTCCATCCTTCGCGTCAAGGACGGCGTCTTCGAGGTCCTCGCCACAAACGGCAACACGCATCTCGGCGGCGACGACTTCGACCGCGTGGTGGTCCAGTGGCTGCTCGAGGACATCCGGGCGGCGCACGGCGAGGATCTGTCGAAGGATCCCGAGGCGCTGCAGGAGCTGAGACTCGGCGCCGAGGCCGCCAAGTGCCGGCTCTCGTCCGAGGAGCGGACCGCGTTCACCATCCCGTTCGATCGCTTCACCTACCGGCGCGAGATCACGCGCGGCGAGCTCGAAGGGCTGATCGGCTCCCTCGTGGACACCACGCTCGGCCCCTGCCGCATGGCGCTCAAGGACGCGGGCCTCGCGGCCGATGCCATCGATGAGATCGTGCTGGTTGGCGGCTCGAGTCGCGTGCCCCTCGTGCGCCGGCGCGTGCGCGAGCTCTTCGGCAAGACGCCCCACAGCCAGCTCAACCCGGACGAGGTCGTTGCGCTGGGCGCGGCGGTCCAGGCCCAGATCCTGGCCGGCGGCATCACGGACATGCTGCTGCTCGACGTGACGCCGCTGTCCCTCGGGATCGAGACGCTCGGCGGCATCGTCAGCGGGCTGATCCCGCGCAACACGACCATCCCCACGGCGGCCAAGGAATACTTCACCACCTCGGTGGACGGCCAGACGGCTGTGGACATGCACGTGGTGCAGGGGGAGCGGGAGCTGGCCAAGGACAACCGCTCGCTGGCGCGCTTCGACCTCTCCGGTGTCGATCCGATGCCCGCTGGGATGCCAAAGATCGAGGTGACCTTCCTGATCGACGCCAACGGCATTCTGCAGGTCCATGCGAACGAACTCCGGAGCGGCAAGGCGGCGTCCATCGAGGTCAAGCCGGCCTACGGCCTGAGCGAGGCGCAGGTGGCGCAGATGGTGGAGGACTCCTTCACGCACGCCGAGGCGGACGTCAACGCGCGGCTCCTGATCGAGACCAAGACCGAGGCCGAGACCGTGATGAACCACGTCAGGCGGGCGCTCAAGCAGGGCGGGCACCTGGTCAATCCCGAGGAGCTGCACACGATCGCCGCCGCCGTCGACGCCCTGCGGGCCGTCGAGTGCGGGACCGACCGCGATGCCATCCGCGAGCGGACGATCGATCTCAACAAGGCGACGGAGCCTCTGGCTGAGGCCATGATGGACGCCGCCATCCGGGGAGCGGTCACCTCGAAGCGGGCGGATCAGATCCTGGAGCAGAAGTGATGGCGACCCACAAGGTCACGTTCCTACCGCTCAACGTCACGGTCGAGGCGGACCCCGCCAAGTACCCGCTCGCCGACCACGGCAGGCCGGGCTCGCTGCTGGACATCGCGCTGGCCAACGGCGTCCGCCTCGAGCACAACTGCGGCGGCAGCTGCGCCTGCACCACGTGCCACGTCATCGTGCGCGAGGGGGAGCAGAACCTCTCGCCCCTGGAGCAGGACGAGGAGGACCGCCTCGACACCGCTGAAGGGCTCACGCTCCACTCGCGGCTCGGCTGTCAGGCGATCGTGCGCGGCGATGTCGTCGTCGAGATACCGAAGTAATGGACGTCGGGATGACCTGGAAGGACGCCGAGGACATCGCGCTGGCCCTCGTGGAAGCGCATCCGGACACGGACCCGTTGACGGTGCGCTTCACGGATCTCCACACGTGGGTGGTCGCGCTGCCGGGCTTCAGCGACGATCCGAAGGGCTCCAATGAAGGGATTCTGGAGAAGATCCAGATGAAGTGGCACGAAGAATTCCAGGACAGGTAGCTACCAGGTCACGACGTGATCGCTTTCGAAGATCAGATCGAGCAGGGCATCGTAGTCGAGGTCGGGGCCGAGGCGCTTGACCGCGGCGCCGGCGGGCACGGGTGCGCGCGCTCCGTCGAGCAGCACGACGGTCACGCGGGCGCCCGGCTCTCGCAGGTTCCGCTCGATCACGGCGTTGGTGAGGGGCGGCGAGTCGGCCTTGACGAGATGGAGGAAGCTGGCCATCAGAACACGAGGAAGCGCCTGGCCTTGGCGACGAGCGCGGCGATACCGTCCCGCGTGATGGGCGCCACCGGATGCCCGTCGGCGTTCCAGGACCGGTCCGCCGGCGGGGCGCCCTCCTCGACGTGGAAGGGGACGGCGAGCTTCTTGAGCGCGGCGCGGAACTTGGCGATGTCGTCGCCGTCCACGAGGTTGTCCGTGTCCTCGTCGAGGAGGTGGACGGCCGGTCCGGCCAGGACGATGTCGACGGGCGTTTCGCCGGCGACGATGCCCAGCGCGATGCGCATGGCCTCGTTCGCGCGGTGGGAGGCGCGGGGATCTTCGGAGATCAGGACGAGGACCGGCTGCCGCTCGGCCACGCTAGTTGAGCGCGAGGAATCGGTCGGTGGCGTTGACGATGTCCGCCAGCACGACGAGGCCGCAGTTGGTCGCCTTGTCCGACAGGGGCTGGCGCCGCTTCTGACAGCCGTACGCGCAGACGAAGAGCTTGGCGCCTCGATCGGCCAAGGCCTGCACCCGCGGGTCTTCGACGCCGGCGACGCCGTCGTCGATCAGGTAGAGGTACACCTCGGCGCCGCGGTCGAGCGCCGCGCGGCCGAGCCCGACGGCCGTGTCGAGATTTGGATGCTCGGGCGCCGTCGACACCATGAGACCGAGCTTGCGCTTCGTCAGCTCCATGACGGGGCCGAGCGTAGCACCCAGAGAGAGGAGCGTCAATGAACCGCCGAGTCTATCTCGATCATAACGCGTCGACGCCGGTGCACCCCGAGGTGCTTCAGGCCATGCTGCCGTACTTCAGCGAGCGTTTTGGCAATCCCTCGAGCGTCCACGGCTTCGGGCGCGAGGCGCGCGACGGCATGGAGACGGCCCGCGAGCAGATCGCGGACTTCCTCAAGGTGTCCAAGGACGAGATCGTCTTCACCTCGGGCGGCACGGAGTCCGACAACCTCGGCATCAAGGGGCTGGCCGCCGCGCGGGGCTCGGGTCACATCATCACGTCGCAGATCGAGCACCATGCCGTGCTTCGAACCGTCCAGACCCTGGAAGAGCAGGGCTTCACCGCGACGTACCTGCCGGTCGACGGCGACGGCATGGTCAACCCCGACGACGTTAAGAAGGCCCTGCGGGCCGACACGATCCTCGTCTCGCTGATGGGCGCGAACTCCGAGGTCGGCACGCTCCAGCCGATCCGCGAGGTCGGCCGCATCACGCGCGAGGCGGGCGTGCCGCTCCACGTGGACGGCGTCCAGACGTTCGGCAAGGTGCCGATCGACGTGGGCGCCTTCGGCATAGACCTGCTCTCCTTCTCCGGGCACAAGATCTACGGTCCGAAGGGAGTAGCCGGCCTCTTCATCCGTAAAGGCACCAAGATGGCCTCGATCCAGCATGGCGGCGAGCACGAGCGGCGCCGGCGGGCCGGCACGGAGAACGTGGCGGGCATCGTGGGCCTGGGCAAGGCCGTGGAGATCCGCAACCGCGACATGGCGCTCGAGGGCGCCCGTCTGACCGCGCTGCGCGACCGGCTCTGGGATGGCCTGCGGGCCGGCGTGGCGGAGGTGCGTCTCAACGGGCACCCGACGGAGCGGCTTCCTGGCACGTGCAACATGTGCTTCCGCAATATCGAGTCCGAATCCGTAGTCTTGGGTCTCGACCTCAAGGGCATCGGAGTCTCGGCCGGCTCCGCGTGCACTTCGGGCAACGTCGAGCCGTCCTACGTTCTCGTGGCCATGGGGCTGCCGCTCGATTGGGCCATGGGCTCCGTGCGCTGCTCGCTCGGGCGCGGCACGACGGCGGAGGACATCGAGTACGTCATCGAGAGCGTGGTGCCGCTGGTGGGCAAGCTCAAAGCCCAGTCGCCGGTAGCGAGCTCGGCCCCCGTAGCGGGCTTGGCCCCAGTAGTGGGCTCGTCGAAGGTCTAGTGCGCTACAGCGACACGCTCATCGATCACTTCCGCAACCCGCGGAACGCGGGCATGATGCGTGAGCCAGATGGGGTGGGCGAAGGCGAGTTCGCCCAGTGCATGGACCTGGCGCGCTTCTACCTCCGCGTGCGCGACGGACGCGTCGAGGAGGCTCGCTTCCAGGCCTACGGCTGCGGGCCGACCCTGGCGGCGTGCAGCGCGGGCACGGAGGTGGCGGTGGGGACAGTGCTCGAGGCGCTGGCGGAGATCGAGGAAGGGCGCATCGAGGCGGCCGTGGACGGTCTGCCTCCCGAGCGCCGGCACGCGGCGGAAGTCGTGGCCCTGGCTCTCCGCGCGGCGGCACGAGACGCTATGGCGAGGCGCGGGGTACACTAGGAGGCGACATGTTCGACCGGATCAGACAGGACATCAGGACCGTCAGGGAGCGGGACCCGGCGTCGCGGTCCTCCCTCGAGGTCGTCCTCTGCTACCCGGGAGTGCACGCGATCTGGGGCCACCGCGTCGCCCACGCGCTCTGGGGAGCGGGGTGGCTGACGCTGGCCCGCTGGGTGTCGCACGCGTGCCGCTTCATGACGGGCATCGAGATCCACCCCGCCGCCCGCCTCGGGCCCGGCCTCTTCATCGACCACGGCATGGGCATCGTCATCGGCGAGACGGCCGAGGTCGGCGAGAACGTCACGCTGCTCCAGGGCGTCACGCTGGGCGGCACGAGCCTCAAGCGCGAGAAGCGCCACCCGACGCTCGGCGACAACGTGACCGTCGGAGCCGGCGCCGGGATATTCGGCGGCTTCACCATCGGCAGCGGGAGCCGCATCGGCGCCGGGTCGGTCGTGGTGCGCGAGGTGCCGCCGAACTCCGTGGTCGTGGGTGTGCCGGGCCGGGTGACATTCAAGGATGGGGCGCGGGTGGGCGGCGTCGATCTCAACTGGACCGACCTGCCCGACCCCGTGGCGCGCGCGCTCGAGCAGCTGGTGGACAGGATCCGCGACCTCGAGGGCGAGGTCGAGTCGCTCAAGAAGTCACTCAAGGAGGCGCCAGGGACGTGATCCCCAAGGACACCATGACGGTGACGGAGGCGTCGACGTATCTCTCCATGGATGCCGACACGCTCAAGCGCATGGCTGCCGAACGGCGCATCCCGGCGCTCGAGCACGACGGCCAGTGGGTGTTTTCGAAGAAGTCGATCGACAAATGGCGGATCCGCGCGCAGTCCTGATGGACCGCGACCGCGCCTGGATCCTGCTGACGGAGTTCACCCAGTCCGACAGCCTCCGCAAGCACGCGCTGGCCGTCGAGGCCGCCATGCGCGCGTACGCGGCGCGCTACGGCCAGGACCCTGAGACGTGGGGCCCGGCCGGCATGCTCCACGACTTCGACTACGAGATGCATCCAATCGCGCCACAGCATCCCATGAAGGGCGCCGAGATCCTGCTGGCGCGAGGCGTGCCGGCCGGCATCGTCCACGCGGTCCTCGCCCACGCCGACTACTCGGGCTACCCGCGGGTCTCCCTTCTCGACCACGGGTTGTACGCCTGCGACGAGCTCTCGGGCTTCATCACCGCCTGCGCTCTGGTACGTCCCTGGCGCGCCATCGCGGGGCTCGAGCCGGGCTCGGTCAAGAAGAAGCTCAAGGACAAGGGCTTCGCGCGCACCGTCAACCGCCAGGACGTCTACCGCGGCGCCGAGGAGCTCGGCGTGGACCTCGATGACCATGTCGGTTTCGTCATCGGCGCGCTCACCGCCGTCGCTCCCAGCATCGGCCTCGCAGGCTCCGCCCCGTAGCCCTGCCGTGGGCCAGGGCGCCGCGGCCCGCACGATCATCCATGTCGACATGGACGCGTTCTACGCGTCCGTCGAGCAGCGCGACCGGCCCGAGACCCGCGGCCGCCCCGTCATCGTCGGCGCCGACCCCCGGGGCCGCGGTGTGGTGTCCGCTGCCTCCTACGAGGCCCGCCGCTTCGGCGTCCACTCCGCCATGCCCATCGGTCGCGCCTTCCGCCTCTGTCCCGAGGGCGTCTTTCTCCCGGTGGACATGGACACCTACGCGGGCGTCTCGCGCGAGATCATGGCCGTCCTCGCCGGTTTCACGCCGCTCGTCGAGCCGCTGTCGATCGACGAGGCCTTCCTCGACGTGACCGCGAGCCGCGCGCTCCACGGCGACGGCGCGGCCATCGCGGGCGCGATCAAGGCGCAGATCAGGGCGAGCGTGAGCCTCCCGGCCTCCGTGGGCGTGGCCTCGAACAAGTTCGTCGCCAAGGTCGCCTCGGATCTGCGCAAGCCCGACGGGCTCGTCATCGTCGACCCCGGCGGCGAGGCCGCGTTCTTGGCAAAGCTGCCGATCTCCCGGCTCTGGGGCGTGGGCAGGGTCACCGGCGGGGAGCTCGAGAGCATGGGCATCCGGACGATCGGCCAGCTTGCGCTGACGCCTGCCGCCAACCTTCTGGCTCGCTTTGGCAAGCACGGATCCGATCTCCTGGCGCTGGCCCGGGGCCTCGACGACCGCGCCGTCGAGCCCGGCGCCGCGCCGAAGTCGATGGGCGCCGAGGAGACCTTCGAGCGCGACACGCGCGACGTGGAGCTCCTGCGGGCGACCCTGCGCGGGCAGAGCGAGCGGGTCGCGCGCGAGCTCCGGGCCGACGGTTATGCCGGCCGGACGGTGACGCTCAAGCTCCGCTTCGCGGATTTCTCCACCATCACCCGAGCGCACACCGACGATCCGACACAAGACGGTCTCGCCATCTTCTCCCGGGTCCAGTCGCTTTTCGATCGCGTGAGATTGGGTCAGGCCGTACGGCTCATCGGTCTCTCCGTCTCGGGGCTCGGGCCCGCGGGCGAGGGGCAGCTTTCGCTCCTGGCGCCTGACACCGTGCGCCGGGAACGCCTCGCTCGAGCGGTGGACCGTCTCACTGCCCGTTTCGGCGAGGAGGCCGTGCGTCCCGCGAGCGTCGTTCCAAAGATGCTCCCGGCGGGGCGGAAAGGCGGCACGCCTCGGGCGACGTCGCCGAAAACGACCTTCGAATGAGCGCCGGGGGCATCCGGATTGCCTTCCGGGGCCGCTTCGGCTAGACTCACTGAACAACGGTTCAGTCAGGGCACGGAGGCCGAATGGAACGTCAGATCGCGTATGACAAGCTGGCCCGCGAGGACCGCTTCGTCCGGATGCGGGCCCGGGAGGTCGCGGAGAGCAAGGTTTCCCAGGGGCTCGCGCCCTTCCCCGAGCTGACGAGCCGCGAGTCCATCAAGGAGCGCGCGCACGGCATCATGGTCGGGGAGATGCAGGCCATGGAGGGCGCCGGCCGCAGCGTCTACGACTTCCCCGACGCGCCGTGGGAGTTCACCATGGACATGGCGCGCCAGGTCTGGGACGAGTCCCGCCACGTTGAGATCTACATCCGCCTCCTCGAGCACCTCGGCGGTTACATCGGCGAGTACCCGGAGACGACCATCCTCTGGCGCTGCGCCTGCGCCGAGGACGCGGCCGCGCGCGTGGCCGGCGTCAACCGGGGCCTCGAGGGCCTGGCCTGCGACGTCTTCAACCAGCTGGTCTACATCGGCCGGAAAATGGGGGACCCCATCCTGGAGCGCGCCGTGGACTTCGTGCTGGCCGACGAGATCACCCACGTGCGGATGGGCTCGAAGTGGCTGACGAAGCTGACGGAGGGCGACCCGGAGCGCCGTCGCAAGGCGATCGAGTTCCAGGAGACCATCGACGAGCGCTTCAACCTCGGCGGCGCCAGGCGGCTGGGTGACCACGAGGTAGTGCCCATCTCGATCGCGATCGAGGCCCGGAAGCTCGCGGGCTTCACCGACGAGGAGATCGAGCGCCTGATCAAGACGACCCAGCGCTCCCAGGTCTACTGATCCCCCAGGGCACTGATCCCCCACAGCGCTGATCCCAATGCAGATCCTCGAAGGGCACTTCTCGGCGGACGACTCCGCCCGCCTCTGCCGCAACTACCGCTACGCCGCCGAGCGCATGACGCGCATCATGGCCGGTTGGATCGCGCTCACGCCTGAGCTTTCGGCGAAGCTCCTGCTCGGCCGCCACGTCTGGGACAACGCCCAGCACACGGATGACTGGGGCAGGCGGTTGCCGGAGCTGCGCGCTCACGCCCAGGAATCCGAGCCGGCCAACGACGCCTTCGTCGCGTTCATGGATGCCATCGAGGCGCCCGAGGCGCCGGGCGAGACCGCCCTACGCCTGGCCGGCGTCTACCGCGTGCTCAAGCCGCACCTGCTCGCCGTCTACGTGAGGCACCTCGAGAGCGCCAACCCGATCTACGAGCCGCCCACGTGCAGGATTCTCGCCCGCTGCATCGAAGACGAGCGGCGCCACATCGGGGCCGGCGAGACCATCCTCCGCCATCTCGCCGCGGCCTCCGACGGGCAGGCGCGCGTGGCGGCCTGGCAGGCGAAGCTTGCGGGGATGCTCGAGGCCGCCCGTGGCGTGACGGGGCAGGGGGTGCCTCCGACCGCGGGCGCGCACGCGAGCGCGACTCCGCCCATATCGGACGACGCGAGCGAGTTCATCCGTCTCGAGCACGCCGGTGAGAAGTGGTCCATCCCGGAGGACCTCGAGACGGGGCTTCGCGCATTCGGCGACGCTCTCGTCGTTGGTGACGGCGTGGGGCTCGGCCGGTTCCTCGACGCCGCGCCCGACGCGGCGCTGTTGCTGGCCCTCAAGGATGTCCGTCTCGCGCGGTACCGCTTGGCCGCCTTCGCGAAGTTGGGCCGCCACCGCATCGTGAAGTATCGGCTCGAGGGCGCGCGCGGCACCGTCACGCTCAACGCCCGCTGGGAGCAGGGCGAGAGCGGATGGCGGGTCGGCGCCCTCGATCTGGTCAAGATCGAGCAGTCCCAGCCCGCCTGAGCGTGTTCGAGAGCGTCCTCGTCGCCAACCGCGGGGAGATCGCCCGCCGCATCTTCCGCGCCTGTCGGGCCCTCGGTATCCGCACGATCGCCGTCTACTCCGAGGCCGACGCCGACTGGCCTCACGCGCGCGAAGCCGACGAAGCCGTCCTGCTCGGCCCGGCGTCCGCCCGGGAGAGCTATCTCAGCGTCGAGCGCGTGCTCGAGGCCGCGCGCCGGACAGGCGCCCGGGCGATCCACCCCGGCTACGGCTTCCTCTCCGAGAACTGGCGCTTCGCCAAGGCGTGCGAGGAGGCGGGGCTCGTCTTCGTCGGGCCTCCATGGCGCGTGATCCAGCAGATGGGCGACAAGGTCGGCGCGAGGCGCGAGATGCTCCGGGCTGGCGTGCCGGTCGTGCCCGGCAGCGAAGGACCTGTCGCCTCGCTCGACCTGGCCAGGCAGACTGCGGGGGAGATCGGCTACCCGGTGATGCTGAAAGCCGCGGCGGGCGGCGGCGGTATCGGCATGGTCAAGGTCGGAGACGAATCGGCGCTCGCGCAGGCATACGCAACGGCCGAGCGCCGCGCGCAGGCGGCTTTCGGCTCGGCCGCGCTCTTCGTGGAGCGCTATCTCGCCGAGCCGCGCCACGTCGAGGTCCAGGTCTTCGGCGACGGCAGCGGGCAGGTGGTGCACCTGCACGAGAGGGAGTGCTCGATCCAGCGGCGCCACCAAAAGCTCATCGAGGAGAGCCCGGCGCCGCGCCTGCCGCAGGGCCTCAAGGAGCGCCTGACGGTGGCGGCCGTCAAGGGCGCCAGGTCCGTCGGCTACGTCAACGCCGGGACCATGGAGTTCATCGTCCAGGACGAGGAGTTCTACTTCCTGGAGATGAACACGCGCCTTCAGGTCGAGCACCCGGTGACGGAAGAGGTGACGGGGCTCGACCTCGTCCAGGCTCAGTTAAAGGTGGCGTCCGGGGAGGCCTTGCCCTGGCGCCAGGAGGAGATCGTCCAGCGCGGCGCCGCCATCGAGTGCCGCATCTACGCCGAGGATCCAGCCAAGAACTTCATGCCCTCGCCGGGGACCATTACACGGTGGAGCCCGCCCCAAGGCCCCGGCATCCGCCTCGAAAGCGGGGTCGCCGAAGGCTGCCAGGTTTCGGTACACTACGACCCGCTGCTGGCCAAACTGGTGGCCGCGGGCGCGACGCGCGAGGAAGCGATCGCCCGCATGGAGGCGGCGTTGACGGCCTTCGTCGTGGAGGGGCCCAAGACCGCCATTCCGTTCCACCTGCGCGTGATGCGGAGCGCGGTGTTCCGCGAGGGGCGCACCCATACCCAGATGGTCGAACAAGGAGCGTTCAATGGCTGAAGACGTCAAGGCGAACATCACGGGCGTGGTCTTCCAGATCACGAGCAAGGTCGGCGACTCGCTGGCCGCGGGCGACCCCGTGATCGTGCTGGAGTCCATGAAGATGGAGATCCCGGTGGAGGCGCCGCGAGCCGGCAAGGTGAAGGAGATCAAGGTCGCCGAGGGGCAGACCGTGCAGGAAGGCGACACGGTCGCCGTCCTGGACTAGGAGGCGGATCATGGAGCTCGAGCTGGACCGTGAGCTGATTCGGGGCATCTGGGGCTATCACTGGTGGGGCAACCGCAAGCACTTTGACGAGGTGGCGGCGCTGGGCGAGGACACCGCCAGGAAGGAGGTCGGCAAGCAGTTCAGCTTTCCGACGCTCAAGGGTATGCTCGCCCACATCTACGGCGCCGACCGGATCTGGTTCGAGCGCTGGAAGGGAAGCTCGCCGACCAGGCTCTACGGCGACGCCGATTTCGCGAGCTTGGCCGATCTCAGGAAGAGCTGGGACGCGCTCGAGGCCGAGCAGAAGGCCTTCATCACGGCCCTCGGCACGACAGACCTCAAGAGGACGCTGGACTACAAGGCGACGGACGGCAAGCCCTTCAGCCAGCCGCTCTGGCAGCTCCTCCAGCACGTGGTCAACCACGCGACCCATCACCGCAGCGAGGTCGCGACCATGGTGACCATGACCAAGGGCTCGCCCGCGTCGACCGACATGGTGCTCTACTACCGTCGGCCGAAGCCCTGAGTCGGACCGACACCATGGAGATGGAGCTGATCCGCGGCCTGTACGGCTACCATCGTTGGGCGAACCGCCGGCTCTTCGATGTGGCTGTGGGTCTCGGTGCGGAGGCGGCGGCGCGGGACATGGGGACGCATTGGAGCTTTCCGACCCTGACTCGCATGTTCGGGCATATTTACGGCGCCGACTCGCTCTGGCTCCAGCGATTCAAGGGAGTCTCGCCGACCAATCTACCCGGCGGTCAGTTTGCGACGCTCGACGCCCTCCGGCCGGCCTGGGATGCGCTCGAGGAGGAGCAGCGGGGCTACGTCGACGGGCTCACGGATGCCGACCTGGGGCAGGTGGTGAGCTTCAAGAACACCCAGGGCATCGAGGGACATGTCGCGCTCGGGCCGCTTCTCCAGCACGTGGTCAACCACGCGACACACCATCGCAGCGAGGCCGCCACCATTATCACCCTCATCAGCGGCTCTCCGCCAGATACCGGCATCGCCACGTATCGGGCGACGGTGGTAAGGGGCTGACATGGGCATGAAGGATCTGGTCGAAGACCTCAAGGCGCGGCGTCAGCGCGCGCTCGCCATGGGCGGGGTAGAAGCGATCGCCAAGCAGCACCTCGAGGGCAAGCTGACGGTCCGCGAGCGGATCGACCGGCTCTTCGACGCGGGCTCCTTCTATGAGATCGGCCTCCTCGCGACCCACGCCAACATCTCGCCCGCCATGAAGGGCAAGGAGACGCCGGCCGACGGCGTCGTGACGGGCTTCGGCAAGATCCAACGGCCGGCCGGCTTCGCTGATCGCCTACGACTTCACGGTGATGGCGGGCTCCATGGGGCGCACGGCCGAAGTCAAGTGCAACCGCGCGCGAGAGATCGCGCTCTCCAAGCGCATGCCGATGATCTGGCTCATCGACTCGGCGGGCGCTCGCATCCAGGAGGCCATCGGCTCCACCTTCGCCCAGTCGGGGTTCCTCTTCCGCGAGCAGTCCATCATGTCAGGCGTCGTGCCGATGGTCTCGGCCATGATGGGCCCGGGCGCGGCGGGCACGGCCTATATCCCGGCGCTGTCAGACTTCGTGCCCATGGTCAAGGGCACGAGTCACATGGCCCTGGGCGGCCCGCCGCTCGTCAAGGCTATCGTCGGCGAGGACATCACCGCGGAGGAGCTGGGCGGCTCCAAGGTCCACACGGAGATTTCCGGCGTGGCCGATCTCGAAGTGGCCGACGACGCCGCGTGCATCGACGCGATCAAGGAGTACCTGTCCTACTTCCCGGGGTCCAACCTCGAGCAGCCGCCGATCCTGCCGAGCGACGACCCCGCCGACAGGATGGACGAGGCGCTACTCTCCATCGTGCCTGACAGCGCACGCCGGGCCTATGACATGAAGAAGGTCATCGCGGCCATCGTGGACCGCGGGCGCTTCTTCGAGATCAAGCCGGGCTGGGCGAAGAACCTGATCACCTGCTTCGCCCGCCTGGGCGGCCGCTCCGTCGGCATCGTCGCCAACCAGCCCATGGTGCTGGGCGGGGCGCTGGACGTGGACTCGGCCGACAAGGCCGCGCGCTTCATCATGCTCTGCGACGCCTTCCACATCCCCCTGGTGTTCCTCCAGGACGTCCCGGGTTTCATGGTCGGCTCCAAGGTCGAGAAGCAGGGGATCATCCGCCACGGCGCCAAGATGCTCTACGCCGTCAGCGAGGCGACGGTGCCGAAGGTCACGGTGGTGGTGCGCAAGGCGTACGGCGCGGGCTACTTCGTCATGTGCGGTAAGGCCTACGAGCCCGACCTGATCGTCGCGTGGCCTACTGCGGAGATCTCAGTGATGGGCCCCGAGGGCGGCACCAACATCATCTTCCGCAAGGAGATCGCCGCCGCCGCCAACCCCGACGAAGAGCGCGCGAGCCGGGTCGAGGAGTTCCGCAAGCTCATCAACCCCTATATCGCGGCCGGCGGCGCCTTCATCGACGACGTCATCGACCCGCGAGAGACCCGCCCCGTCCTGATCCGCGCCCTCGAAATGGCCGCCACCAAGAAGGTCGACCGGCCCTGGAAGAAGCATGGAGTGATGCCGGTATAGCCCGCCCGCGCTACTTCTTGATGAGCTTGGCCCACTGGTCGAGGAGCGGCAGCACCCCTTCGCGCCCCTCGGGCGGGAGCCTGAGGATGGCCCGCGTGATGCCGGCAGTCGCGTAGGACTCGAGCATTGCCTCGTCGGGCTTGGCGCCGAATACCGAGGTCGAGATGGTCTTCATGTCACGGCCGGCCTTGGCGGCGCGCGCCCGGAGGTCCTTGAGGGCCGGCATGATGACCTCGGCCGCGCGGCCGCGCGGGAACCAACCGTCGCAGAAGTCCACCACGCGCTGGAGCGTGTGGCTGCTCTCGCCGCCAAGAAGGACAGGCGGGTGCGGCCTTTGCGCGGGCTTCGGCCAGGACCAGACCTTGTCGAAGTTGACGTGCTGGCCGTGGAACTCCGCCTCGTCCTTGGTCCAGATCGCCTTCATCGCCCGCACCTGCTCCTCCAGGCGCTTGAATCGGGACGCGAAGACCGTGCCGTGGTTCTCCATCTCCTCCGCGTTCCAGCCGCCGCCGATGCCGAATTCGAAGCGCCCGCCCGAGAGCACGTCGAGGCTCGCGACCTCCTTGGCCGTGGTGATCGTGTCGCGCTCGATGATGAGACAGATGCCGGTGCCGATCCGGATGCGCTTGGTCGCCGCCGCGGCGGCCATGAGCGACACGAACGGGTCGAAGGTGTGGGAGTACTCCTTGGGCAGCTGGCCGCCGCTTGGGAAGGGGGTGCGCCGGCTCACCGGGATGTGAGTGTGCTCGGGGACGAAGAGCGACTCGAAGCCGCGCGCCTCGGCCTCCCGGGCCAGCTCGTCGATGCGGATCGCGTAGTCGGTGGCGAACATGCAGACGCCGATGTGCATGGAATCCTCCTGGATGGTCTGAGTGTACCGCGGTCGAGGGCAGTCTAGCGGCAGATGGAAGCAAAGTCCAATGCTCGGCAGACCAGTCTCCTGTTATTCTTGAAACGGGCTCGCGGCGACTGGCTGCGGCGAAGCCGAAGCTGCGCGCCGGGGGAGCGCACCACGCGATGAGCAATGTTCTCGGACGGTGGGGGCGGCAGGTGTATCGCCTCCGCTGGTGGCTGTTCGGCCTCTCGGTCCTCTCGCTTGTGCCTGCGATCATCGTCCTGGCGCAAGGCGCCAGGCTCGAAGCCGGCATCCTGCTCGCGACCACGCAGTCGGGACGCGCCGCCGACCTGATGGCCCGGCAGCTGCCCGGGCAGCCCGTCTCCTTCGACCTCATATTCAGCAGCCCCACGCTGCGCGCCACCGATCGCGCGTTCCGGGAAGAGGTGGCGCGGGCCCTGGCGCCGCTCAAGGCCGACGCGAAGGTCGCGCGGATCCGCACGGCGTACGATGCGGAGCCGCCGGATCCCGCCTATCTCTCGCGCGATAGGCAAAGCACCCGCGCCGTCGTCGAGCTCAAGGCCCGTTCCACGGGCCAGGCCTCGCTGGAGTTCTCGTCGGTTCCCCCCGCCGTGTACGCCTCGCTCCGCGCGCTGGTGCGGTCGGGCACGCTCGACGTGGTGGCGGCCGGCATGGTCCCGCTCAACCACGACTTCGTCGAGGTGGCGAAGCGGGATCTGGAGCGCGCGGAGCTGGTGATCCTGCCGGTGGTAGCCGTCTTCCTGCTCCTGGCCTTCGGGTCGGTGGTGGCGGCCCTGCTGCCTTTGGGCGTCGGGATGCTCGCCATGGTCGGCGGCATGGCGGGCACGACCCTCTTGGCCCGATACATGTCGGTATCCGCATATGCCCCGAACATCGTCACCATGATCGGGCTCGGCGTCTCCATCGACTATTCGCTCTTCATCGTGAACCGCTTCAGGGAGGAGATCGTGCGCCATCCGGTGCCCGAGGCGCTCGCGGCGACGCTGGCCACCACGGGGCGCGCGATCCTCTTTTCCGGCGTGACGGTGGCCATTGGGCTCCTCGGCATGCTGGTGCTGGGGCTGGGCAATATCGGCTCGCTTGGGCTCGCGGGCACCATCGTCGTGACGCTGTCGGTCGTCTACGGCTTGACCTTCCTTCCCGCGGCCCTGGCCATCCTGGGCCCGCGGGTCAACGCTCTGTCGCTTCCCTTTTTCCGTCCCGCGCAACCTGGCGCCGGGTCCGGGTTCTGGCGTCGGCTGGCGGCCCTGGTCATGGCGCACCCGTGGCGCGTCTTTCTGCCGGTCGCGGGTTTCCTCCTGCTGCTGGGACTGCCGTTCCTTCACATCCGGCTCGGCGCGGGTGACGTATCGTCGCTGCCGCCGTGGGCCGAGGCCCGCCGCGGCGCCGACCTGCTCCGGAAGGAGTTCCCCGGCGAGGGTGCGACGCCCGTCGTCGTGGTGCTCAGGTACGACGAGGGATCGCCGCTGTCACCCGCGCGGGTGGGGCAGGCCTACGACCTGAGCCGCTGGCTGGCGGGGCAGCCCGGTGTCACCGGCGTGCAGAGCATGCTGGATCTCGCTCCGGACATGAGCCGCGAGGACTATCAGCGGATGGTCAAGGTGCCGACCGCCCTGTGGCCTGAGGAGATGCAAGCCGCCGTGGCGCGGGTTGTCGGCGAGCGCATCATGATTCTCGCGGTATCCACGGAGCTGCCGGCCGGCAGTGATGAGGCGCGCGCCCTCGTCCACGCCATCCGCGCCTCTCACCCGCCGGTGGACGGCGAGCTGCTCGTGACGGGCCCCACGGCCTTCGACCTCGACTTCATGAAGGTCGTGGCTGACAACGCCCCGCTCGCCATCGCCCTCGTCGTCGTCGCGACCTACCTGGCGCTGCTGGTGCTGCTTCGGTCCGTGCTGCTGCCCCTCAAGGCCGTCATCGTGAACCTCTTGTCCATCAGCGCCTCGTACGGGGCCCTCGTCTGGATCTTCCAGGAGGGCCACTTGGCCCAGTGGCTCCACTTCACTCCGGGCCCGATCCAGACCGCCACGCCCGTCATCATGTTCTGCCTCATCTTCGGCTTGTCGATGGACTACGAGGTCCTCCTGCTCAGCCGCGTGAAGGAAGAGTACGAGCGCACCGGAGACAATGTGCTGGCCGTGGGCGCGGGGCTGGAGCGGACAGGCCGGCTCATCACGTGGGCCGGGGCCATCATGGCGGGAGTCTTCTTCGCCTTTGGGCTCGCCGACTCGGTGATCATCAAGGCCGTGGGCATCGGGATCGGTATCGCCGTTATCCTGGACGCCACCGTGGTGCGTGCCCTGCTGGTGCCCGCGACGATGCGGCTGATGGGGCGGTGGAACTGGTGGGTGCCGGCGCCGCTCGCGCGCCTGTGCCGGTGGGAGTCAGCGCCCGCCGCCCGCGGGTACTCCACGGGCGGCGGGTAGGAGAATCAGTTCTCCACGAAGGCCTTGAGCGCCCGCCCGCGCAGCGGGTGGCGCAGCTTGCGGAGCGCCTTGGTCTCGATCTGGCGGATGCGCTCGCGGGTGACCGAGAAGCGCTTGCCGACTTCCTCCAGCGTGTGCTCGCCTTCGTCGCCGATGCCGAAGCGCAGGCGCAGGATCTCCTTCTCCTTGGGCGAGAGCATGCCGAGGGCCCGCTCCACCTGGTTCGTCAGGTCCTGGCTGATCAGGGTGTCGTTCGGCGACTCCGTGCTCTTGTCCTCGAGGAAGTCTCCCAGCTCCGAGTCCTCGCCGATCGGCGTCTCGAGCGAGAGCGGCTTGCGCGAGGATTCGAGGATCAGGCGGACCTTCCGCGCGGGCACGCCGGTCCTCTTGGCGAGCTCTTCCGGCGTCGGCTCGCGGCCCATCTCGTTGACCAAGGCACGGTTGACACGCGAGATGCGGTTCAGCGTCTCGACCATGTGCACCGGGATGCGGATGGTGCGCGAATGGTCGGCGATGGCGCGCGTGATGGCCTGGCGAATCCACCAGGTCGCATAGGTCGAGAACTTGAACCCGCGCCGGTACTGGAAGCGGTCCACCGCCTTCATGAGGCCGATGTTGCCTTCCTGGACCAGGTCGAGGAGCGTCAGCTCGCTGCCGAGGTAGCGCTTGGCGACCGACACGACCAGCCGCAGGTTGGCCTCCATCAGCTCGCGCTTGGCCTGGCGCACGATGCGGTCATGCCCTTCGATCTCGTGGAGCGCGGCCTGGAGCGCCTTCTTGCCCAGCCCGATCTCGCTCTCGAGGGCGCGGATGTCCTTGGGTGTCCGGAGCTCGGCAAGGCGCTTCGCCTGGCGGCGGACGTCGCCGACCAGCCGGTCCACGAGCGCGGGCTTGAGCGGGAGCTTCTCGACCGCGGTCTGAATTGCGGTGCGGTTCTGCGCGACCCACTTGTGGTAGTTCGCCCGCGTGGTCTTCCCGCGACGCTTGTCGCGGAGCGACTCCTGCAGCCGTTCGATCTCGCGCTCGAGCCGCCGGATGCGCGTGAAGACCGCCAGCAGAGGCTTGATCTCGTCGGGCTTGGGCTCGCCGCCTTCGGGCAGCACGATGACCTCGTCGAGTCCGAGCTCGGCGTGTCGGATCCGGTCGACCAGGGCAAGCAGCTGGGTTGTCGCGACGGGAATGCCCGCCAGCGCCCGGCGGAGCTGGATCTGACCCGCTTCGATCCGCCGGCCGAGGCTGACTTCCTGCTGGGCCGTTAGCAGATGGACCTTGCCGATTTCCTTGAGGTAGAGACGGACGGGGTCCTCGGCCGGGGCCGCGCTGGGTCGCAGCGCTTCCTCGGACAGGGCAGGCGTTTCCTCGAGGACAACGGCCGCGGCCTTCTCCTCGTCCTCGAGCTCGACCCCGAACGGCTCAGCCTCAACCTTGGGCGGGGCGCCCTTCCGCAGCCTGGACTTTGGCTGAGCGAGAGCGACCTCCGAATGGATGGCCTCAGGGGATTCTGGATCGCCAGCTTCTCTGAACGTCATGCTCGTATGATCTCCTCTGGTGTTTTAGACGCTTGTGAACGCCCGCCGGTTGCGGGATTCTCCTTTGGGAATGAAACTCCTGCGGAGACGCCGGCGTTCCATAATCCCCCGTTTTCGTTGTCGACGGCGCCCACCCGGGCTTTATTCTCGGCCGCGTGGAGGGGTAGGACGTTCCTCTCGGGTAGATCGTTTACGCGAATTCGGCCGCGATCGCCCGCGAGCTCGCCCCCCTGGCGCTCGACCTCCTGCAGCGATCTCTCTAGGAGTTGGCTAGGGCTGACGCTCGAGAAGGAGATCGAAGCCCACGCCGACTTCGTCCTTGACCGGAAGGAGTAGATACTGCGGAGGCTTGATGCCGAAGTCGCTCATCTTGAAACGGCTCTCGCCTCGCACCCAGAGCCGCCCCTGCTTCAGGCGGACGCGTCCCGAGAAGCGCTTCACGCGCTCGACCCCCGCGATGGACAGCCGTCCCTGGATGGTCAGCAGCGTGTCAGTGTGTTCCGCGACGCCCGGGGGAAACGAGGGTGCCTCGATGGTCTGGATCACGAAGTACATGGTCGGGTGGCGCCCGGCCGCCAGCGACTTCCACATCTCCTTGTCCCGCCCGTCGTTGCCGGTACTGATGCCGAGCACTTGCACGGTCAGGCTGCCGCTGACGCCCAGGCTCAGATCGGCGGCGTCCGCCTCGAACTCGCCCGAAAGGTCGCGGCCGAAGCCGCTGAAGTTGGCCGGCGGGAAGATCGCGTCGAAGGAGACGAGGCTCTGCCCTCGGACCGGCATCCAGCGGGCCGGCTCGGCGAAAGCCTGGGAAGCTCCCAGCGGTGCTAGGAGGAGGACGAGCCACACGAGGGCTGCTCTCGAGCGCATGGGCGTGGATAGCACGGCCGCGCCGCACGGGTCAATCGAGAGGGACGGGCTCGAGGGACGGGCTCGAGGGACGGGCTCGAGCCCGGGAATTTGGTTGACACGACCCAAGGAAGGGTCCTATCGTGAAAAACCCACATATGACCGCATGTTTGCGGGAGTCGGACTGATGGCCGTCGCGCCAAGCGCCTCCTACAGCTTCACCGTCCGCCTGGCGATCCTGAACCGCACCGGTATGCTGGGACGCGTCACGATGGTCATCGGCAAGGCCGGCGGTGACATCGGCGCGGTGGACCTGGTCGAGATGACGCGCGACCGCGTCTTCCGAGACATCACGATCAAGGCGCGGGACAGCGAGCACAGCCAGGGCATCATCGACAAGCTGCGCCGGCTCAATGGCGTCAAGATCGCCAACATCTCGGACCGCACGTTCCTCATGCATCTCGGCGGCAAGATCGAGGTGCGCAGCAAGGTGCCGATCAGAACGCGCGACGACCTTTCCATGGCCTATACGCCGGGCGTGGCCCGCGTGTGCCTGGCGATCAAGGAAGACCCGCAGCGCGCCTTCTCGCTGACCATCAAGCAGAACACCGTCGCCATCGTCACCGACGGCACCGCTGTGCTCGGGCTCGGCGACATCGGTCCCGAGGCGGCCATGCCGGTCATGGAGGGCAAGGCCATGCTCTTCAAGGAGCTGGCCGGGGTGGACGCTTTCCCCATCTGCCTCGACACCAAGGATCCCGACAAGATCGTCGAGACCGTGAAGCTCATCGCCCCCGGCTTCGGCGGCGTCAACCTCGAGGACATCTCGGCCCCGCGCTGCTTCGAGGTCGAGGCCCGGCTGCGCAAGGAGCTCGACATCCCGGTCTTCCACGACGACCAGCACGGCACGGCCGTGGTCGTCATGGCGGCGCTCCTGAATGCGCTCAAGATCGTCCGCAAGGACCCGAAGCGCCTCAAGGTCGTCGTGTGCGGCGTGGGCGCGGCCGGCACGGCCGTGATCAAGATGCTCCAGGCGCACGGTGTCAGGCACATCATCGGCGTGGACGAGCACGGGACGATCTACCGCGGGCGCACCGTGGGCATGGACTTCATGAAGACGTGGGTTAGCGAGGCGACCAACCCCCAGCAGGTCGAGGGCAAGCTGGCCGACGCAATGAAGGGCGCGGACGTCTTCATCGGCCTCTCGGTGCCGGGCGCCTTGAGCCTGCGCGACCTCAAGCGCATGGCGCCCGACCGCATCGTCTTCGCCATGGCCAACCCGGTGCCCGAGATCCAGCCCGAGGAGGCGCTCCGCCACGTGCGGGTCATGGCCACCGGGCGTAGCGACTACCCGAACCAGATCAACAACGTGCTCTGCTTCCCCGGCTTCTTCCGCGGGCTCCTCGACATCCGCGCCCGGCTCGTCAACGACGAGATGAAGCTCGCGGCGGCGCATGCCATCGCCTCCTGCGTGGCCAAGCAGGAGCTCGGGCCCGAGTACATCATTCCCAGCGTGTTCAACAAGAAGGTCGCCCCGGCCGTGGCGAGCGAGGTCGCCCGCGCGGCGCAGCGGACCGGCGTCGCCCGCCGCCGCGCGCGCGCCGACTCGCCCATCTGGTCCTGAGCGCCGTGCGGGCCGTGGGCGAGCCGCGCTGGTCCGTGATCATCCCCGCCTACAACGAGGCGCTGCGCCTGCCCGCGTACCTCGGCGAGGTTGTCGCCTACTTCGACGGGCGCGACGAGCCGTACGAGGTCCTGGTGGTGGACGACGGCAGCCACGACGAGACGGCCGCGCGAGTGCTCGAAGCGCAGGCGGCGCATGCCTCGGTGAC